>JBILRJ010000374.1:0-2889 GCA_044372695.1 Spirosomataceae bacterium | reverse complement strand
TTGGTCAATGTTCCAAAGAACTTATTTCGGACCTCGGTGATTCCTGCTAAATCAAATTTTAAATTATCCCAAGGCTGAGCATTGGTGATCATGTACCAACGTGTCGGGTCAGCACCGTATTTTTTCAAGGTATCAAACGGATCAATGGCATTGCCCAAACGTTTGGACATTTTATTTCCATTTTTATCTAAGACCAAACCGGTAGAAACCACATTTTTAAATGCCACAGATTCCTCCACCATGCTAGAAATGGCATGAAGCGTGAAGAACCAACCACGAGTTTGATCCACTCCTTCCGAAATAAAATCAGCCGGATAATTTTGCTTAAATGTTTCTTGATTTTCAAACGGATAATGCCATTGCGCGAAAGGCATCGCTCCAGAATCGAACCAAACATCAATCAAATCCAATTCTCGAGTCATTAAAAGTCCACTTGGACTTAGACAATATACTTCATCTACATAAGGACGATGTAAATCTGCCTCTCCTACTGACAAAGCAGCTAAAAAGGCATCATTTCCTTTTCTTTGTACAGAATCCAATAATCCGGAGTCATTCGCTTTTTCTAATTCAGTTTTCAATTCAGCCAATGAACCGATGCAGATTTCCTCACTGCCATCTTCTGTTCTCCAAATTGGCAATGGTGTTCCCCAATAGCGAGAGCGTGATAAATTCCAATCCACTAAATTTTCCAACCAATTCCCAAAACGGCCTGTTCCAGTTGATTCTGGTTTCCATTGAATGGTTTTATTTAATTCGATTAATTTATCTTTTACGGCCGTTGTTTTGATGAACCAAGAATCCAATGGATAATACAAAACGGGCTTGTCGGTTCTCCAACAATGTGGATATGAGTGATCATATTTTTGAACGTTAAAGGCTTTATTCTCCGTTTTTAATTGAATGGCTATGCGCTCATCCACGGATAAATATTTATCTCTTCCTTGTTTTTGCTTGGCTGTTTCCTTTTCCTCTTCGGTCAAATATGCTTCCTTTACTGGTTCCAAAGCATAGTCACTTACCTCTTCTACAAACCTACCTTGGCGATTCACCAAAGGAACTTCTTTACCAGCCGCATCCAATACCAAAATAGCTGGTATTCCATTTTGTTGTGCTACACGAAAGTCGTCCGCACCAAAAGTAGGAGCCGTATGTACAATTCCTGTACCATCTTCCGTCGTGACAAAATCACCTAAAATAACTCGAAAAGCCGATTCCTTAGGCTGAACATAAGGCATTAATTGCTCATATTCTAGCCCATCTAACTGAGCACCTTTACATTCACCCAAAATTCGATAAGGGATGGCTTGTGGTTTTTTCTCTGCGGATAAATAAGCTTCAAAATCGCCATTTTCAGCGGCAGCTTGAAAATAATTTTTTACCAAATCCTTTGCTAAAATTACCTGAACAGGCAAATAGGTATAAGGATTAAATGTCTGAACCAACACATAAGAAATGTTTTTTCCAGCGGTTAATGCTGAGTTAGATGGCAAGGTCCATGGAGTCGTTGTCCATGCCAAAATATAGACTTGGTCATCCTTAGCTAATTCGAACAAAAAATTCGATTTAGCGTTTTTAATCACTTTAAATTGAGCTGTCAAAGAGGTGTCTTTAACGTCTCGGTAACAACCCGGTTGATTCAATTCATGAGAAGACAAACCCGTTCCTGCGGCTGGAGAATAAGGCTGAATGGTGTATCCTTTGTACAAAAGGCCTTTATCGTAAAGTCTTTTCAATAAATTCCAAACGCTCTCAATGTAGTTGGCCTGATACGTTACATAAGGATTATCTAGATCCACCCAATAACCCATTTTTTGCGTTAAATCATTCCATTGGTCGGTGAATTTCATCACCGTTTCTCGGCACTTTTGATTGTATTCTTCTACGGAAATCGACTTACCGATGTCCTCTTTGGTAATTCCTAATTCTTTTTCGACTTGCAATTCCACAGGTAATCCGTGTGTATCCCAACCTCCTTTTCGCTTTACCTGTTTTCCTTTTAGGGTTTGATACCGACAAAAAATATCTTTGATGGTCCTTGCCATAACGTGGTGAATACCGGGAGTACCATTGGCAGAAGGTGGTCCTTCAAAAAATGTAAAACTAGGTTTTCCCTCTCTATAAGTAATGGATTTTTCGAAAATCTCATTTTTTGTCCAAAATGATAATACTTCGTCTGCTACCTGTGCGTAATCTAAATTTTTGTATTCTTTGAAGTTCACTGAATTGTCGGATTTTATATTTTACGGCAAAATTGAGACAAATTTACAAAAAATTATTCACCTTTTTTTTGCCAAAAAAAGCGATTAAAATTTTTATTAAAGATGATGGATGCCCCAAAATTTCGATTGATTTGATATGAATTTAATGAGCCCGCCAAAGTCGTCTGCACATTGCGTGTGTAAGCTCTTAAACGCAAATTACCGTCCTTTCTCATCATCCAATCCGTGGACCAATCGCCCAAAAATATTTGGACACCCGTCTGGTTTCGGGCATCGGTAAAGCCTCCGCTTCGAGTAATGCGCCAATCGTCGTTAATGGAATAAGTAGCCCGAAGTTGCAAATTGGAAAGTAAATCTTGATTTAAATTACCCCCACCTAAAAACACGTCAATGTTCAAATCTTTGTTGATTTTGGAGGCCAAATTACTCAATTGATTGGAAAGCATTTCCGTAAAATTTCCAACCAAATTCCCTAATTCAATGCCACTTCCACCGGAGGGAGGCACCAATTGGCCAAAGAGTAAAACATTGCTCACCTGACGTGTCAGCTCCTGTTCATCGGTTTTAATCCGGTTGCTAAAGGCCGTCACCGAGCTATTGAAATTAACGTCTTTGGGATAATCCCTGGCATTTAAATTAAAACGGATGTCTGGCGATAATAATTTAT
>JBILRJ010000075.1:0-11141 GCA_044372695.1 Spirosomataceae bacterium | reverse complement strand
GGTCCAAAACGTCATTCTGAAAAGAAAGATGACTCTTTTGAATGTGGAATTGAATCAGTAGGGGATGCAAGAACTCCCATATCAATCAAGTATTTTTTGGTTGCTATATTGTTCGTGCTTTTCGATATTGAAATAGTGTTTATGTACCCTTGGGCAGTGAATTTCAAGGCTTTGTCTTGGACAGGTTTTTGGGATATGCTAGTGTTTATGGGTTTATTGTTACTTGGATTTATCTACGTAATTAAAAAAGGTATTTTAAAGTGGGAGAAATAACATCTTCCACTTTTTTTATTGAAAAGATTTCAGAAATATAAAAATATGAGCAATTCAATTGTCAATGTGGCGGAAGCGCCTCCAGGAATAGAGGGTCAAGGTTTCTTTGCTACGAGCTTGGATTCGTTGGTGGGAATGGCTAGAGCGAATTCCCTATGGCCACTTCCTTTTGCTACATCTTGTTGTGGCATCGAATTTATGTCGACTATGGCTTCTCATTATGACATCGGTCGTTTTGGAGCAGAGCGTCTAAGTTTTTCTGCCCGCCAAGCGGATGTTTTAATGGTGATGGGAACCATTGCCAAAAAAATGGCTCCTGTAGTTAAGCAAGTATATCTGCAAATGGCAGAACCTAGATGGGTCATTTCTGTTGGCGCTTGTGCTTGTTCAGGAGGAATTTTTGATACCTACTCTGTTTTGCAAGGCATAGATCGCATCATACCTGTGGATGTGTACGTTCCAGGGTGCCCACCAAGGCCTGAGCAAATCTTGGACGGTTTTATGCAAATACAAGAACTGGCTCGAACAGAGACCACTCGCAGGAGAAATGAGCCTGAATACAAAGCTTTGTTAAACTCATACGGCATAGAATAAGTTATAGAAGCATGGAAAAAGTGAGTAATCAACAAATATTAGATGCACTTCAAACGCAATTTGGAGTGGATTCCATTTACGGAATTGGTGAATCGCATGGAACTTTACAATTGACTACCTCGGTGGATCAAATTGTTCCCATGTTACATTTCTTGTACCAAGAACCTCTTTTGAAATTTCAATTTTTAACGGATTTGGCAGGAATACACTTTCCTGATGCCAAAGGTCAAGAATTAGGGGTTATTTATCATTTACATAGCTTGGAAAACAATGTTAGATTGTGGATCAAGGCTTATGCTCCAATTGAAAATCCTAATTTTCCTACAGTAACCGGCTTGTACGCAACAGCGAATTGGATGGAGAGGGAAGCTTTTGATTTTTATGGAATTATTTTTGAAGGTCATCCTAATTTAGTTCGTATTTTGAACGTGGATGACATGGATTATCATCCCATGCGCAAAGAATATCCTTTGGAAGACGCCACCCGTCACGATAAAATTGATGAATTATTTGGTAGATAAACTACTTGAAAATAACAAATATGTCTGAAGTAGCCTTAGTAACAAACCCAAACGTCGGATTAGATAAATCGCAAAAAGGAGGTCCTTATGTGAATGATTTATCCACGCTAAATTTAGGTCCCACACATCCTGCAACCCATGGGATTTTTCAGAATATTCTGACCATGGACGGAGAAACCATTGTAGACACCGAGCAAACAGTTGGTTATATTCACCGTGCTTTCGAAAAAATTGCCGAGAGAAGACCTTTTTATCAAATTACCACCTTGACAGATCGGATGAACTATTGTTCTTCTCCTATCAACAACATGGGTTGGCACATGACTGTTGAAAAGCTTTTGGGCATTGAAGTCCCTAAGCGTGCTCAATACATGCGTGTTATCATGATGGAATTGGCTCGTTTGGCTGATCACATTGTTTGTAATTCTGTTTTGGCTGTTGACACAGGTGCTTTAACGGGTTTTCTGTATGTTTATCAATGGAGAGAGCATATTTACGAGATTTATGAAGAATTGTGTGGTGCACGATTAACGACCAACATGGGTCGTTTTGGTGGAATGGAAAGAGATTTCACTCCAGTTGCCATTGAAAAAATCAAAGTTTTGTTGGCCGGATTGCCTAAAGGTTTGAAAGAATTTGAAAGCTTGGTGATGCGAAATCGTATTTTTATGGATCGTACACAAAATGTGGGTGCTATTTCTGCAGAAAGGGCTTTGAATTATGGATTTACGGGTCCAAACTTAAGAGCCACGGGTGTCGACTATGATGTTCGTGCCTTAAACCCTTATTCTTCTTACGAAGATTTTGAATTTGATGTGCCTGTTGGAACCAAAGGAGACACATATGATCGTTTTTTGGTACGTGAAGAAGAAATGTGGCAAAGTTTACGAATCATTCAACAAGCTTTGGATAATTTACCTGAGGGGCCTTATCATGCTGATGCTCCACATTATTATTTGCCAGACAAGCAGGATGTGTACCAAAACATGGAAGCCTTAATCTATCATTTTAAAATTGTGATGGGTGAAATTGATGCTCCAGTTGGTGAGGTTTATCATTCTGTCGAGGGAGGGAATGGTGAATTAGGTTTTTATTTGGTTTCAGATGGTGGACGAACTCCTTATCGTTTGAAATTTAGACGTCCTGGTTTTATTTATTACCAGGCTTTCCCAGAAATGATTAAAGGTTCCAATCTTTCTGATGCCATTGTAACGATGTCATCGATGAACGTGATTGCGGGCGAATTAGATACATAATTTTACAGACTTACATGGAAGTTAAGAATAACATCAATATCGTTTTCCCGGCTGAAACCTTGGATTTAGTCAAGCGAATGATTGCTCGTTACCCGGAGGGGAAACAAAAATCTGCTTTATTGCCGATTTTGCATTTGGCTCAAGCTCAATTTAAGTGGTGCAGTCCTGAGGTAATGGATTACGTAGCTTCATTACTGGATATTTCTGCCATCGAAGTTTATGAGGTGGCGACTTTTTATACCATGTTTCATTTGGAGCCGGTTGGAGAGCATGTGATCGAATATTGTCGGACGGGGCCTTGTTGCCTCATGGGAGGAGTTGAAGTCTATGATCACTTGAAAAAGCGTTTAGGCATAGAGACAGGAGAAACTACCCAAGATGGTAAATTTACCATCAAGGAAGTAGAGTGTTTGGCGGCTTGTGGATGGGGACCAGTCTTCCAAATCAGAGAAAAATATTACATGAATTTAACGAAGGAAAAAGTTGATCAAATCATTGATGAACTTGGAAAATAAGCGAGGATGAAAATATTAACCGAACATATTGACGTACCAGGCATTGAAACCATTGATGTTTTTATCAAAAATGGTGGATACAAAGCGGTAGAAAAAGCCTTGAAAAAAATGACTCCAGATGAAGTAACCGAAGAGGTGAAAAAATCTGGTTTGAGAGGAAGAGGAGGCGCAGGCTTTCCTGTTGGCATGAAATGGTCATTTTTAGCTAAACCAGAGGGAGTCCCTCGTTATTTGGTATGCAATGCGGATGAATCTGAACCAGGCACCTTCAAAGATCATTATTTGATGTGGAAATCGCCTCATACATTGCTTGAAGGTATGATTGTTTCTAGCTTTGCTTTAGGGGCTAAAACTTCTTACATCTATGTAAGAGGAGAGTTGATGTACGTGATTCAAATCTTGGAAAAAGCGATCCAAGAAGCCTATGACAAAGGGTATTTAGGTAAAAACATTTTAGGTTCAGGTTATGATTTGGACCTTTTCGTTCAACCAGGTGGCGGAGCCTATATTTGTGGAGAAGAAACCGCCTTGTTGGAATCTTTGGAAGGTAAAAGAGGTAACCCTCGTAACAAACCTCCTTTTCCTGCGGTGAAAGGATTATGGCAATGCCCCACTGTAGTAAATAACGTGGAATCCATTGCAGCAACCTCTTGGATTGTTAACAATGGTGGAGATGCGTATGCGGCTATTGGTGTAGGTAGAAGTACTGGAACTAAGTTGATTTCCGCTTCTGGACATATTCGTAAACCAGGGGTTTATGAAATTCCTTTGGGAATTACTGTAGAAGATTTTATTTACTCGGATGAGTGGTGTGGTGGTATTCGAGATGGGCATAAATTGAAAGCGGTTGTTGCTGGAGGTTCATCTGTACCTATTTTACCTGCTGAATTGATTTTAACCACTGCTGCTGGAGAAAAGAGATTGATGACCTATGAATCTTTATCGGATGGTGGATTTGCAACTGGTACGATGTTGGGATCGGGAGGTTTTGTGGTGATGGATGAAACAGCTTGTATCGTTCATAATACATTGACATTTGCTCGCTTTTATCACCATGAATCTTGTGGACAATGTTCCCCATGTAGGGAAGGTACTGGTTGGATGGACAAAGTTTTGAAGCGTATTGAACATGGAAAAGGAAGAAGAGAAGACATTGATTTGTTGGTGGATGTCGCTAAAAAAATAGAGGGAAATACCATTTGTCCACTAGGTGATGCGGCTGCATGGCCTATTGCTGCCGCGATTCGTCATTTTAGAGATGAGTTTGAATGGCACATAGAGCATCCGGAAGCTGCAACCAAAGAGGGTGCTGTTTTCATGCGCGAAGGAGCAAGTTGGACGCTATAAAAGAGATATTGAAAATGGCTAATTCAAAAGTGCTTTTTGTGAGTCATGATGCAAATATTGCAGGCGCTCAAAGAATACTTTTGCACATTTTACAATATCGAGCAAAGCAAGGTTATGAGTCTTTATTGTTGTTGGGTGAAGGCGGGGAACTCAGAGCCGAATTTGAAAAAGTGGTTAAAATAATTGATTGGCCGAAAGAGGTAAATCAAGAATCTATATTAAAAAAAATAGCGAAGAAAACGCCATTGAAAAAGGTCTTGTCTCCTAATCAGAAAGACTTTCGAAAGGGTTTGAGAGAAATGAAATCTGCTTTAGAAGCATTTAAACCAGATGTGATTTTTTCTAACACCATTGCAAATGGAAAAATGCTGGAATTTATTCATTTTTTAAATAAACCTTTTTTGGTTTACATACACGAAATGCAAAATTCCATTTTGAAATATAGTAGTCATAATGAAACAAGTTTTCAATTAACTCATTCTGCGCATTTATTAGCAGGCTCAGAATCGGTGAAACAAAATTTGATTGATGCTCATCATGTGGATGCTGCAAAAATCACGGTCATCCCTTCTTTGATTGATTGTGAAAAATTAAATACGCTTTTGGAGTCAATTGACCGAAAAGCAGTAAGAAAAGATTTGAATATTCCGCAGGATGCTGTGGTAATTGGTGGTTGTGGATTAGCAGAATGGAGAAAAGGTGTTGATCTTTTTATTCAAATTGCGGCGATGGTTTTGAAAGTAAATCCATCGGTTTATTTTGTTTGGGTAGGGCATGAAAAAAATGATGCTTATGATCAATTTCAATATGATTTAAAAAAAATTGGGATAGATCAACAGGTGAAAATTTTAGGTCCCAATATCAATCCACAGCAAGTAACTGCGTGTTTTGATATTTTCCTTTTATCTTCCCGAGAAGATCCTTATCCGCTTGTTATGTTGGAAGCGGGTATGAACAAAAATCCCATTGTTTGTTTTGCAAATACGGGTGGTGTAGTGAATTTTTTGGAAGACAATCCTGAACTCATTGTACCATATTTAGATGTGGAAAAAGCGAAAGAGGTCGTTTTGGAATTAATTGAGAATAAAGAGAAAAGGAATGAAATAGGGCAAAATATGTATGAAAAATCCTTGAAACACGATTTGCATATTTTAGGTCCTTTGATCAACCATAAAATTGAAGAATTTAGTGAATTATAATTTCGATCTATAAAGAATGAAAGTAACGATTGACAACATCACGCTTGATGTGGAGCCTGGCACCACCATCATGCAAGCAGCGCGACAAATTAGTCCGGAAATAGCACCTCCAGCGATGTGTTATTATGAGCCCTTAAAAGGTTCAGGTGGAAAATGCCGTGCCTGCTTAGTTAAGGTAACCCAAGGTTCTGAAAAAGATCCTCGACCTATGCCTAAATTAGTGCCTGCGTGTATCACGGCCGTACAAGATGGTATGGTTGTCGAGAATACGGTGAGTGAACAAGTTCTTGAAACTCGCAAAGGTATCGTTGAATTTTTGCTGTTGAACCATCCTTTGGATTGTCCAGTATGTGATCAAGCTGGCGAGTGTCATTTGCAAGATTTTTCTTTTGAACATGGTGTTTCTACAACCAGAACGCATGAGGAAAGAAATACTTTTGAGAAAACCGATTTAGGTCCAAATATTCAATTGAATATGAACCGTTGTGTGTTGTGTTACCGTTGTGTGTATACAGCGGATCAAATCACAGATGGACGTGTTCATGGGGTGATGCACCGAGGTGACCACGCGGAAATCAGCACTTACATTGAAAAAGCCATCGATAATGACTTTTCTGGTAATGTGATAGATGTATGTCCAGTAGGAGCATTAACTGATAAAACTTATCGATTTAAAAGTAGAGTATGGTTTTCCAAGCCTTACGATGCGCATTGCGACTGTGAAAAATGTTCAGGCAAAGTTACGCTTTGGTACAAAGGAGAAGAAGTGATTCGTGTGACGGGTAGAAAAAATGTGTGGGGTGAGGTAACGGATTTCATTTGTAATACTTGTCGTTTCGACAAAAAGAAAACATCTGATTGGACCATCGAGGGACCCACTAAAGTGGCCCGTCATTCGGTGATCTCTGCTAACAAGTACGGTGCTAATTTAATTACACCAGCCTTCCCAATCAAACAAGCTGCGCGTGATTACAAGTTGATTGATGATGATCGTGATCGCAGTTTTTTATCTAATTCAGCCCAATTATTAAACGAGAAAAAATAATGGAAGGAGTATATGATTTGTTTATCGCTAAATCCATTTTTGTTGGGATTGTATTTGCCATTACCTTAGGTGTAGCGGCTTATTCAACTTATTTTGAACGAAAGATAGCGGCATTTATGCAGGATCGTATTGGTCCAGATCGTGCAGGTCCATTTGGTATTTTACAGCCTTTGGCCGATGCGGTTAAAATGTTCATGAAGGAAGATTTCATTCCTGCCAAATCCAATAAATGGTTGTTTATTTTAGGACCATGTATTTCCATGTTTACCGCCTTGATGACTTCGGCTGTCGTGCCCTTTGGTGATACAATTACCTTAGGGGGTGTAACTTTTGATTTACAAGGAATTGACGTCAACATTGGTATTTTATGGGTATTTGGTATTGTATCTTTGGGAGTTTATGGAATTTTGATTGGGGGTTGGGCGTCGAATAACAAGTTTGCCTTGTTAGGTGCCATTCGTGCCGCTTCGCAAAATATTTCTTATGAATTGGCCATGGGATTGTCGATCATTGCCATTTTAATGTTCACAGGTTCTTTATCTACCAAAGCCATTGTGGAGGCGCAACAAGCAGGCCATTGGAACATCTTATACCAGCCGATTGGTTTTATTGTGTTTTTGATTTGTGCCTTTGCCGAATGTAATCGTACACCATTTGATTTGCCAGAATGTGAAACAGAATTGATTGGAGGTTACCATACAGAATATTCATCCATGAAATTGGGATTCTATTTATTTGCCGAATACATCAATATGTTTATATCAGGTGCTGTTATGGCAACTTTGTATTTTGGAGGGTACGATTATCCGGGTGTTGACTTTATTACTGCCCAATTTGGTGCTACAGTAGCTACTTTACTGGGTGCGGGAGCATTGATTGGCAAAGCTTTGGCATTTGTATTTGTCTTTATGTGGGTACGTTGGACATTGCCTCGTTTTCGTTATGATCAATTAATGGGATTGGGATGGACAGGATTAATTCCCATTTCCATTTTCAATGTGGTGGTAACGGGTTTTGGTATATTGATCGATCAACCTATTTTGACGGGTATAGCCGGAGTATTATTGTTATTTGCAGGTCTAGTTGTGTATGATCAACTATTAGTTAAGAAAAAAATAGCCTAATTATGAAGTTAAGCGATAAAACAAAAGTATTGGAACAAGGTGAAATGACTTTGGCTGAGCGTATGTACCTTCCTGCCATTGTGGGCGGTATGGCAATCACCCTAAAGCACTTTTTCTCTAAACCTGTTACGATTCGGTATCCCGAACAAAAAAGGTATTTAGGCCCAATTTACCGTGGGCATCACATTCTTAAAAAAGATGAAGAAGGTGCTGAAAGATGTACCGCTTGTGGTTTATGTGCAGTAGCTTGTCCGGCAGAAGCCATTTCCATGGTAGCTGAAGAAAGAAAGCCAGGCGAAGAGAAATTGTACCGCGAAGAAAAATATGCCAAAGTGTATGAAATCAATATGCTACGTTGTATTTTCTGTGGTCTGTGTGAGGAGGCTTGTCCAAAACAAGCGATCTATTTGCGTCACGATCAGATGGTGCCTGTTTTTAGCAGCAGAGATGAAGTTATTTACGGGAAAGATAAATTAGTTGAAAAAATGGATCAGCGCTATTTACGCGAGGGTTGGAAATAATAAAATTATGGAGATTTCTAATATTTGGTATTTTCTTTCGGGATTGACTTTGATGAGTGCATTGATGGTGGTTTTAGCTAAAAACCCCATTCACAGTGTATTGTATTTAGTTTTTACTTTTTTCTGTATTTCAGGGCATTATGTGTTGTTGAATGCTCAGTTTTTGATGGCAGTAAACATCATTGTTTATGCAGGAGCCATCATGGTATTGTTTTTGTTCGTTATTATGATGTTTGATTTACGTAAAAATAAACCGGAATCTAAAACACTCTTGACCAAATTGGCAGGTTCTGTGGTGGCAGGTAGTCTTTTGGTTATTTTAGTGGCCATTTACCGCAATACGCAAATTCCAACTCCGAATGTACAAACCTATTCTTCACAAAATGGAATGGTGGAAAATTTAGGAAAAGTGCTTTATTCCGAATATTTATTACCCTTTGAATTGGTGTCAATCTTGTTCTTTGTCGCCATGGTAGGCGCTGTGATGTTGGGAAAAAGAGAAGCAGGCGAGAGGAATTTCTAAGGAATTATATTTCTAATTCATTATACGAAAACCGTGCACCTGGTGTTTTTAACACTAAGCTCACGGTTTTTTTTGTTTTCAATTCTACCCTTCTCCGGTTGCTGAGCTTGTCAAAGCATCTCTCTTCTCTCCTCTCTTCTCTTCTCTCCTCTCTTCTCTCTTCTCTCTTCTCTCTTCTCTCTTCTCTCTTCCAACCTACTGCACCGGCAATTTCGTCGACTGCCATGAAACCATTTGCCAGCGTCCATTTTCGAAAACATAGATATCTGTAAAGATTAATTTATTAGCAGGTTGCTCCACACCATCTTTTAAGTTGATCACATGTACAATTCCGTTGTTGATGCCAATGTTGCCATAAATTCTTTGTGTTAATTCAATGACATCCATTTTATGGTAAATGGTTTTTTTCGAAACTATCGACTGAATGTAGCTAGCCTTATTGTCCTTGGTTCCTGATGAATGTACGTAAACCAAATCATTGTGTAAAATTTTGTCCAATCCTGCGCCGTCTTGGGCAATCATGATTTTAAAACGATTGAGCTCTGCTTCTTTTAAGCTAGCTGCCGATTTTTCTTGTGCCATAGCTACATAGGAGGTTAAACAAATGATAATGGAGGTGATGATTTTTTTCATGTTTATTAGATTTTATTATTTAAATACAATTTTTGTTGGAATATACTCGTGTTGAATTATGAATTATGGGTTATGAATTATGAATTATGAATTATGGGTTATGAATTATGAATTATGAGTTATGAATTATGGGTTATGAACAATTATTTATTTACTTATGTCGCAATGTTAAAAACTACAACAAATCTCATAATTCATAACTCATAATTCATAATTCATCTGCTATTTTCTCCGCAATGGCCACCACAGTTGCATTGATGTTGCCAGAGGTTAAATCGGGCATGATGGAGGCATCCACTACGCGCAAACGTTCTACTCCATATACCTTAAGGTTTTTGGGATCAGTCACTGCATCTTTCCCAATACCCATTTGACAAGTTCCTACGGGGTGATAAACGCATTCCAATGCTTCTTTGATGTGCTCTGCTATTTCCTCATCTGATTCTAAGTCCCTGTTTGGATAATTTTTTGCTTTGCGATAGACATCGAACGCATTCGAGTTGAAAACTTCTTGCGCTTTTCTAACTCCTCTAATCAAGGTGGCCAAATCTTCCCCGTTTTTATCTGAAAAATACTGAGGATCAATTTTGGGGGCATCTTGAAAATGAGCGCTATGTAGTCCGACAAAACCTCTACTTTTGGGCTTTAACAAGGTAGGTAAAATGGTATAGCCATCTGATAAAGACCTGTTATTGAAATTGTGAATGTCTTTGGCCCAAGCGGAAGAAAAATGAAATTGTATATCGGGTTCTTCGGAATTATTAAGGGTGTCCATGAAAGCACATCCTTCTAATGGACTCGAAGCTAGTTTTCCTTTTTTCTGAAACAAATAATTGAAAAAATTGGAGGTATTAATGACGCTATTGTACGAATTACCTTGCGTATTGGCTAATTCGTTCATATTTACAAAAATGTGATCAGATAAATTTTGGCCAACGCCGGGTAAATCAATTTTTGATTCAATACCAAAGGCCTTTAATTCATCTTTGTTGCCAATTCCGGAAAGTTGAAGGAGTTGCGGACTTTGAAATGCACCCGCAGAAAGGATGATTTCTTCTGTGGCCTCAAAGCTTTGTAAACTTTTACTACCATCTTTATAACCCTCAATTCCCGTCGCAATGTTATTTTTTAATTGAATTTTTGCTACGCGAAACTGCGTAATGATTTTCAGATTTTTTCGTTTTAAAACGGGATGAATGAAGGATTTAGCGGTGGAGCACCTGACCCCATTCTCTATGTTGAATTGGAAAAAACCAGCCCCGTTTTGCTTCTCACCATTGAAATCTTCATTCAAGGGAATATTGGATTCAACACAGGCTTCCAAAAAAGCATTTCCAAATATACTCTCATTGGCAGAATGAGAAATGGTCATTGGGCCTCCTTGTCCGTGGTATTGATTATTCCAAGTTTGGTTATTTTCCGACTTAATGAAATAGGGAAGCATACTTTCATAATCCCATCCTTCGCAACCTAAGTTCGCCCAATGGTTGTAATCTGCTTTGTTTCCACGAATGTAAGCCATGCAATTGATCATTCCACTGCCACCAATGGCTTTACCCCTAGGTTGGTACAATCTTCGTTGATTAACGT
>JBILRJ010000373.1:0-2905 GCA_044372695.1 Spirosomataceae bacterium | reverse complement strand
ATCAATAATTACAGCCGTTTTAGTACTAATAAAACCTGGTGCCTTTAACTTCCTATTAATTATTATTATTCTTGCCGTATTAATTGTTCGCAGAACCAAAAATAATTGGAATTTTGTATATATTCTTATTCCGTTCTCAACTATAATGATTGCGATGGGCGCATATAACTATTGGCAATATGGTAATTTCTCTAACACTAATAGTGGCTCGCAAGAGATAAGTTTAGTTACAAACTTGATGTGGCGACCAGATTCCTCCTACCCACAAGAAATTAATCAAGCTATAGATAGGTCAAGAATTTTAATTATGAAGAGAATAAATGAAAATGAAATGCAAACCTTGACTGAAAGTTGGAATTTTGAAGAGATGTATCCACTTTATTTAGCTGGACATTTTTATGGGCCAGCGACGGAAATTGCAAACGTAACGGATGGATATTTGAATCCAGAATTTAACTATTGGGTTAGTAAAATCTCTATTGATACGATGAAAGATAGCCCTCAATATTTTTTAAAACATTATTTAGTTATGATGAAGTATAATTTCCAGCTCCCTCAAGTTTATAATTCTAACGTTGCGGTAGCTGATGTTTTAAATCGAGTTAGAGTTTATAGTTTTAATAAACATTTTTCTGCACAGCGAACCGATATTGATCTTGGAACTAAAGAATTTATGATCAAACTGGGTAAAGAGTATTCAAACACGAGTTACTTACCTGGTGCAATCAAGGTAGATCCAATCTCGGAAGACATATCTTTAAACCGTAATATGAAATTCGTTGACTTTTATGACAAATATTCCTTAACTTATGAGGGCATTTTAAACAGTAAATATTTGCTTTATTTATCGTTCATTATTTTGTCAATTACGATATTTGAAATATTAACATTTCGAATGATTGGCAATTATAGTATTTTTATTTTGTTTTGTTTTTTAATTCTTTTTAGCAGTTTTTCAATTATCGCTTTCGCTGAATATAGTATACCCCGGTACACTTATATTTATGACTTTTTTTACTTTACTGTTCCATTGATATTCTTTATTTCAAAATTCAAGGCATACGTTAATGATTGATGATAAATACTTTATTTATAAAAATTCAACATTTGGCGTGGATATTAATGTCTTATTTGCTGATTTCATTCAAGATTTTGATTTTCAGAGAAAAAGGATATCGAACCTCAGGACTGCTCACACCACACTATATGCGTTAAATGATAGAGGTCATTTGATTGGTATCATCTATGTTGTTAAAAAATTCAAGATAGTTAATAATGTCACGTGGTTAGTGAGCCCAAAATATAGAAATCAAGGTATTGCATCAAAATTAATTGCAGAGGCTCAGGGTCAATTTAGACTACTTACAGCTTTTACTAGAAACGATGCGTCTTACCGCTTAGCCAAGAAGTTGCATTTTTTTGTATTTTTCAAAAAATTTTGTATTTGGTTAAATTTTAAGGCTAGAATTCCTTCAACCAATAATTGAGCGTAATTACCGCATTTACTTGTAATGAGTTGTTGGATTTACCTGTTAAATGATCATCAAATATTTCATCAACATATTTTGAATTCATAAAAGGTAATGAGTTTTTAAGTTCGGATCGTGTTTCTTCAAGTAGAGGTTTTAATTCATTCCTTAACCACTTTGATTGCGGAGCAACCAATCCCGCTTTTTTTTGCCTTTTAATGTTTTTGGGGAGATCACTTTGAACACTTTCTCTTAAAATTTTCTTGCCTTTGAGAAGACCTATTTTACGATTCGAATTAATATTCATTGCAATTTTTGCTAATTCTTTGTTTAAGAAGGGTGGTCTTGCTTCTATAGAATGCATCATACTAAAGTTATCCATCAAAATATTTGCGTTATCTCCAAGGAATCTATATAAATCACATATCATCAATTTATTTAGGTCGTCAAAATCGGTATGTGAATCGAATATTTTTCTGTAAGGGTCGAGTGAATTCAAATCAAGGCCAGAATTTGATTCAATAAATTCAAGATCAAATAATCTGCCCTTGTCCTCAGGAGTGAAAACGCTCCTCCACCACACGTGCGAGCGAAGAGGATCTGCACCCACCCCTGAGGTGAATCGTTCTATCATGAACTTAAGTGGATATTTTGAATCAGAATTCTTTACAAATCGCAGTGGATATTCAACTGTTTTCCTTAAATTAATTGGAATTTGAGAGTAGTACTTATTTATCTTATCTGCCCTATATGTAATGTAACCACCAAATAGTTCATCCAAACCAGATCCTGTTAGCATCACTTTCAAATCATTTTCAGTAGTTCCTGAAAATAATTTCATCTCAGGTACAGACGCAGTATTTGCATTTAGTGTATCAAGATTTTTAATCATTTCTTGATATGTTTGTAATATGTTATTTGTTCCACAATCAATAAATTTCATGTTCCTATTATCGCCGTAAGTTTGTTTTATGATTTTACCTTCATCAAAGCCTTGCTCAGAAAAAGTTGCAGTAAGGCAAATAATTTTCTCTCTCTCGTTTTTGTTCAGCAAATTATAAATAATATTTGAATCAATTCCCCCGGAGAGAAGTAATCCGATTGGTACATCAGATACCAAGCTTGCTTCTATACTTGTCAATAGTGTATTTCTTAAAATTCCAACTATCTCCTCATCGTCATATATAGATTTGTATTGATCGATTTTCCAATATTTATGAATGAAAATTTTATTAAAATTTATTAAAGAAACGCTTGTCCCGGGCTCTACTTGTCTTATTTCCTCGAAAGGTGTCCTCGGCGCGCATACGTATGAATATGTAAAATAATCACTAATTGCTTGAAAGTCCAAATTTGAAGCTGCGATTCTCGCTTTAATCAAGGGTTTCATCTCTGAACTAAAAAAGAATTTATTTCCCTTAAATCCAAAGTATAAA
>JBILRJ010000372.1:0-2906 GCA_044372695.1 Spirosomataceae bacterium | reverse complement strand
AAACGAAGAAAATTTCCTTAAAAATGTTGAACAAATTTCTAATTTGAAATTGAGAGCCTCTTGGGGGCAGTTGGGTAGCCAACCGCAACAACTTTTCGGTTTCGTTGAAGCCATAACATCTGGTATCAACTACTCCTATAATAATAATGTAGTTACAGGTGGTGCTATAACACAACTGGCCGAACAAAATCTTACTTGGGAAACAACCTCAATGACGGATATTGGTCTTGAATTTGGCTTGTTTAATCAGAAGTTAACAGGAGAATTTGATTGGTTTGATAAAATTACCTCCGGAATTCTAAGGCAAGTGCAGATTCCGCAACAGGTTGGAAACTTGACTGGTCCCGTAAGAAACGTAGGAAAGGTTTCAAACAAAGGTTATGAAATTACATTGAACTGGCGTGATAAATTGGGTAAAGTAAACTATAACATTGGTGGAAATCTTACTCAAATTGAAAACAAAGTACTCAGCACAGGAGGACAGCAGATTTTCAATGGTAACCGTGTAATTTTTGAAGGTTATCCTATTGATTCTTATTTTGGCTTACGTTCTTTGGGGTATTTCCAAACAGCAGATGAGATTAAGACATCACCTTTCCAAAATGCTGTTCAAAGTCCAGGAGATATTAAGTATAAAGATATTAATGGCGATAACAGAATTGATAGCCAAGACCGTGAAGTAATAGGAAATACGATTCCAAAATACACATATAGTATCACTTTGGGAGCTGATTACATGGGTTTTGATTTTTCGGCATTTTTTCAAGGAGTTCAAGGAATCCAGAATTATGTAAACGCCAATTTAGGTTTTGCATATAGAAATGGTGCTGGTGTTACGAAAGATTGGCTTACAGAAACCTGGACGCCAGAAAATCCAAATGCAAAATATCCCCGACTAACCACGTCGAGTGGCTATCCACAAAATTATCAAGTATCTGATTTTTGGATGCGAGATGCTTCGTATTTGAGGCTGAAAAACTTACAAATTGGTTATTCTCTTTCTCAAAAATTAACGAAAAAACTTGGCTTAAACAAAGTAAGAGCCTTTGCAAATGGTCAAAACATTTTGACTTTCACAGATTTTTCTTTGGGGGACCCTGAAAGAAATGTCGCTAACGAAAATATCATTGCTTACCCGATAGCCAAAACCATAACTGGGGGATTATCAATTACTTTTTAATTAATAAAGACTATAAAGATGAAAAAATATATAATTCCAATCGCATTATTATTTGCAGCAAGTAGTTGCAAGGATTTATTGGATGTGTCACCTACTGACCGCTTGACACAAAGTGATTTCTGGAAAACAAGACAACACGCGGAAGCTGCTCTTATTGGTACATATAACCAATTAACTAATGGTAACTTGTATGGTGGTTCGGCAATGATTGCCATGGAAGCTGCCACTCCCAACGCCTTCACCTACAACAATACAGGCGGTGCAGGATTTATTGCTCAAGGAATACATGATGCAGCCAATAATGGAATCATCAATAACAAATGGGGGGCTAGTTATACAGGAATAGGTAGGGCTAATGCTTTAATTGAAAACATCGGAAATATACAAATGGAGGATGCTATAAAGAAAAGGTACATCGGCGAGGCAAAATTCCTGCGTGCATTATACTATTTCAATCTCTGGTCGCTATATGGAGGAGTGCCTTTGATTTTAGAGCAAGCAAATCTAGAAAAACATAGCACACTGAAACGCAATACCGCCGATGATGTATACAAACAAATCATTAAAGATTGTGATGAAGCGATTGTGGATTTACCATTAAATGCTGCTTCCAAAGGAAACGCCTCAAAAGGTGCTGCTTCGGCATTAAAAGCACGTGCTATGTTATACAATGGTGACTTTACGGGTGCTGCAGCCGCTGCAAAAACTGTTATTGATGGTAAAGCATATACATTATTTGCAGATTATCGTGAGTTATTTCAATTAGATAAAGAAGGAAATTCAGAAGTAATTTTTGATGTGCAATTCAAATTTCCTGAATTTGCTCATGAAATGGATATAGTATTGACCGACTTTAATTCGATTGCTCCGCTACCCGATTTATTAAATGATTATTACATGACAGACGGACTTCCTGCTTCAAAATCAAAACTTTTTGATTCAAAAAAGCCTTATGAAAATCGTGATGCAAGGCTTAATCATACTAATATTTTGCCAGGCAGCACATTCAGAGCTAGAGTGGTAACAAATACAACTTTTGGTTTTACGGGAATCGGTCAGAAAAAATATACAGTCTATAAAGACAACGAAGCGGGTGTTACCATTCCAGGAGGGCAGTCACAAATCAATTATATGATTTTTAGATATGCAGATGTTTTGTTGATGTTTGCCGAGGCTCAAAATGAAGTTTCAGGTCCAAATCAAGCTATCTATGATGCTATAAATCTAATCAGAAAACGAGCCGGAATGCCCAATTTACCTACAGACTTAGATAAAAACCAGATGCGTGAAGAAATCAGACATGAACGTCGAATCGAACTTGCTGGGGAAGGATTATATTATTACGACATTCGTCGTTGGAAAACTGCCGAAAAAGTCATGAATGTTGATATTGTCAATTTTGTAGGTAGTAAAATTGGTACTCGAAAATTTAATAAAGACCGAGATTATCTCTGGCCAATTCCTACCATTGTTTCAGAAAGGAATCCTAATTTAGAGCAAAATCCCGGATACGGAAAATGATTTAGGTTAATTGTAGGTGATAATGAAATGGGTGGGCAAATTTGCTCATCCATTTTTCTTTTAAAACTTTTGAGCAAATCGAATGGTCAATAAAACAAATCATAAAACAGCATTAAACTTAATTTTGGAAGAATAAAAAAAATCTAATTCAATATTAAGAATGAAAAAACTGATTATCTTATTTATTTTCGTTTCTGTCGTTTGT
>JBILRJ010000371.1:0-2915 GCA_044372695.1 Spirosomataceae bacterium | reverse complement strand
CCTACGACTTTCGTTCCAAAAATTTGAAAAATAAACAAGACCGTTAGGATAACAATAACGATGGGTACAGTATCTGTAACAAATGGAGCTCCATTGGCTCTTTTTAACATTCTTAATCCTTCAACGGCAGAAGAAACTGAAATTGGAGGAGTAATGATTCCGTCTGCTAACAAGGTAGCGCCACCGATGATGGCCGGCAATGTCAACCATTTGGCATGCCTTCTTACCAAGGCAAACAAGGCAAATATTCCACCCTCGCCCTTATTGTCAGCTCTTAAAATCAAAATCACATATTTCAAGGTGGTCTGCAAGGTCAAGGTCCAGAAAATACATGATAATCCACCTAAAACAGTCATGGCATTGATGGGTGAATCGCCGATAATCGCCTGCATAACGTATAATGGGGATGTTCCAATATCTCCATAAATGATACCCATGGCTACCAATAGGCCAGCCGCACTTGCTTTACTCTTGTGTTTGTGTTCCATTAAAATTGAGGGGAGTGTAAAATTTCTTTCAAACAGATGTGTTTATCGTGAAAATGCAAAATTTGCCTAAAATTGTACTATTTCATAGTGATTTCTTGAAATATTTCAAGAAACGGATGCAAATATATATTCTTATTTGATATATCAATTCATTTTAGCGCAAATCTTATTACAATTGAAAAGATATTTTTTATCGCTCAAAATAATAACCAAATATGATGTTCATTTCATCTTGAGAGGTGAAACCAAATCGAATATCTCGTTTGGTCGTGTTGTCATAAGTTACCACGGACGACAAACCTACATTGGGCTCTAATTCAATGGGTTGAGCAAAATTTATGACCTTCGGGTGTTGCCAATCATTCGACTCGTAAATCACTTCTCCATCTCTTTTTCCTCCTTTGATTTTGATTTGAAACAAAGAACCCAACTCATGATAATGGGAAGTTAAGGAAACAATGGTAACTGCCTTATCTTGACCAAACCCAAAATTGGTAGTTATAGTCGTTTTCTTACCTGCTGGCAATAAAAAATTGGTGTTATTGAAATCAATCATTTTAACCACTTTCTTGACTTGATCAGCCTTTACGGTATATAAATTGACGTAATTTTCGCCATACAAGGGTTCTGAAGTCCGATTGAAATAATGTGGATTTACATCAATTGAGCTGTTAGCAGGCAATTGTAGCGCAGTTCCCTCAGGAAAAGTGTAATCGGAATTCGGATCCGTTCCACCACCTAAAAATATGTGATTTAACAATATCAAAGGATTCTCACTGCCATTGGGATTCCGTAAATCTCGAACTTGGTTTAATGTAGGAAGAAAACTTTTATCTTTGAAATCATACAAGACTAAATGGTGACTGTTGGGCCTTGATTTCAGTTTGATCCGATTGATGTAAATGACCTCCTTGTTATTCAAAGGCTTTCTCACAAAAATCTCGCGCTCAAAATTAGGAGCTACGGTAAACTTGTCAACTTTTAATTGAAAACCTGTTTTACCTTCCTTTTCAGGAGAATCTAGTGCGGTAAAAGTGGAATTGGGGTCATAGTGTGGGGTCGTATCATCAAGCAATTTGGCATCCACTACAGTACCTTTTTCTGGAGCTCCCGCTTCAATCCATCTTTTGACAAATTCCAATTGACCCACACTCAGAGGTTTGCCACCCAATGGCATTGCTGTACCATAATTGGCATTGGGATGATGGGAATTATCCCAGTTCAACTTGTGGTACAATAAACTTGCATCAAAATTAAATTTGGTAACTCTCTGCAATTTATTGGTAATCGCCACCGCATTTTTCGGAGCAACACCTACCATGTTGGTGAAAGAAACGGCCGCACTCGACAAAATTAATCCATGTTGAGAGAAACTAGCATCTGAACTAGCCAAATGGCAACCCGAAGTAGCACAAGAAGGTTTCAATATTCGATCTTGTATTAACTCAAAACTACCAGGGGTTTGGTTTTCCGGACTTGGAGCCACTGGCTCTAAAGTAGATTTCGAGCAAGAAAGGAGTCCTGCTAAGAAGAAAAGGAGGAAATAGTTTTTAGTGGAGTTCATTTTAAACGGTAGATATCTTGGCTTTCGCCAGGTTCAATTTTTAATACATTGGAAAGAACCAAAAGTACTAATTTTCTGGATGCTAACCACATAGGTAAACGATGAAGTGCACAAAATTCATCTAAAGTAATCGTTTCTTTTTCAGACAAATAATTCATCAACCATTTTTCTGAGTCGCCATAGGTAAATTGAATGCCCTCTTCGCGTTCTCGGCGTAAAATTTGCTTCATTTCCTTGCTGGCTTGTACGCTTCGATCTTTGATGCGGACATAACATTTTGGATGAGACTCTGTTTCCAGTTGCACAAAATGTGGTTTATCCAAACTTTCAGCTACCTCATAGACCAGCACGGATTTATTGATGTCTACCGGAACACGGTAATGGGAAAATTTAAACGCAGGGTAACAATGTTTCTCAATGGCCCGATTCAACACAAATTGGTCTTCATCAGCAAATTTCAAACCTTGCACATCTCCATCGTCGCTCACCCCTAGCAATAAAACTCCTCCATTCGAATTAGCAAATGCGACCAGCTCCCGAACAATTTTTTCGGGAAATTTGACTTTCATTTTAAATTCCAATCTTTGGCCTTCCCCTTGTTTAGCAAGAGTCTTGATTTGGGCTAAGCTCAAAAATGAAGCGTTCTCCTCCTCCTCAATATGACCCAATAAAACTTCAGACCCTTGTTTCATGCCAGTTAAATTTGTTGAAAGTACAAAATTCTGAATCTTAACGTTCCGAATTCAAAAAAATTAATTAGAAGTATAGTAATTCAATAGACATTGTGTATTTTTGTCAAAATTCAATAAAATGGATATCCAAAGCTTAGAAAAAGACTTGCAAAATCTATCTTTAGAGGCCCG
>JBILRJ010000370.1:0-2927 GCA_044372695.1 Spirosomataceae bacterium | reverse complement strand
TTCTTTGTTTTTTAAACTTCAAAAATTCATAACTAATTTCAGGATCCTTGGCATCCAATAAGGGAATTTGTAAGGCTGAAGGGGAGTCGATGATCTGACGTTTATAAATGTATCTGCTATCAAAAATGGATCGAACTTCTTCAATCGGATAAAGCTTTGCTTTTACATCATCTTGACCATTTGTCAGAAAAGGAATGAAACTCAGCAAAAAAATCACTAATTGTTTGATTCTCACAACTCATTTGGTTGATAGCTTGCAAAATTAGGGCTTAATGTTTGAAGTAGAAAGGAAAATTTTTAATAATTCTCCGCTTGGATGAACCGAGTTGGAGTGATAATGATATCCAAAGGAATATCGGTCGATTCTACTTCGTCGATGATACTTGGTTCATCAAAGAGGGAAAGACCAATTTTTATGATTTTGGAAGAACATTTGGCTAAATATTGATCATAAAATCCCTTTCCATATCCTACACGGTGGCCATTTACATCAAATGCTAGTAAGGGAACGAACATGATTTGGATTTCTTCAGGATCGATTAAATTAGAGACCTGTTCTAAAGGTTCAGGAATTCCCCATTTCGATATTTCTAAGTCATTTTCCGACTGCATACAGTAAAATTGCATCATATTTTCATTCACTACCCTAGGAAAATATAGCTTGTGACCCTGATTTAATTGGTGAATTTGTTTATGTATCTGAGGCATTTCTATTTCATGCTTCGCGGCAATAGGTAAAAATGAGGCAATTTTTTGATTGGATGGAAGATTATTAATGTGTTTTAAAATCTGTATGCAAAGATCCTTACTCAATGTTTGAAATTGAATTTCTGTTAATTCTTTTCTTTTTTGAAGAAATAGTTTTCTTAATTCGGCTTTAAGCATACTGCAATTTATTAAAAAAAGCTGCCCTTTCAGGCAGCTTTCCGTTTATTAATTGATAAAGTGTACTCTATAATAATTCATAAATTCCAGCTACTCCTTGTCCGCCACCTACGCAAGCTGTCACCATTCCGTACTTTTGGTTTCTTCTGCGCATTTCGTTGAACAATTGTATGGATAATTTAGCTCCAGAGCATCCTAGCGGATGTCCTAGGGCAATCGCTCCTCCATTGACATTCACAATACTAGGGTCAATACCTAAGGTTTTAATGACTGCCAATGATTGCGCAGCAAACGCTTCATTTAATTCAATTTGATGAATGTCATTTAATACCAAACCTGCTTTTTTCAAAGCAATAGGAATCGCTTCCACAGGTCCAATCCCCATCAAACTTGGCTCAACTCCCGCCGTAGCATAACTGGCCATTCTCGCAATCGGTTGAACGTTCAGTTCTTTCAAAAACTTTTCAGAAACAACCAACACAAATGCAGCTCCGTCAGAGGTTTGCGATGCATTTCCTGCGGTTACCGTTCCTCCCATAGAAAATACAGGTCTTAATTTTCCCAATGCTTCTAAGGTGGTATCGGCTCTAGGTCCTTCATCTTTTGAAATAATAAACTCTCTAGATTTTTTCTTGCCAGAAGCTGCATCGAAGTAATTCTCTGAAACTTTGATTGGAACAATTTCACCCTCGAATTTACCAGCCGCTTGAGCTGCCAAGGCTTTTTGGTGTGAAGCAAAAGCAAATTCATCTTGTGCTGTTCGCCCAATTTCATATTTTTTACTTACCTCTTCAGCGGTTAATCCCATCCCAATGTAATAATCAGGATGCTCCGAAGCGATATCGTAATTTAATACGGTTTTATGGCCCATCATGGGTAACATAGACATCGATTCCGTTCCTCCAGCGATGATGCAATCCGCCATTCCTGAACCAATTTTTGCCGAAGCTAAAGCGATTGCCTCTAATCCAGAACCGCAATACCGATTGATTATAAATCCAGGTACATTTTGTGGTAAAGAAAGTAAAGAAATATACCTGGCCATTTGCATGCCTTGCTCTGCTTCTGGAATGGCATTTCCTACAATTAAATCATCTACGCGACTAGGGTCTAAACTGGGTACTTGAGCAACCAGATGTTTGATAACCTCCGCAGCTAATGTGTCGGGGCGCACGGTACGAAAACCACCTTTGTTGGCTTTTGCAACTGCTGTTCTATATCCTGCTATGATGTATGCGTTCATAAGTCAAATGTTAATGGGATTAATTTCTCAATGGTTTTCCACCACCTAATAAGCTACCGATTCTCTCTAAAGTCTTTTTCTCACCTGAAAGTGATAAAAATGCTTCTCTTTCTAAGTCCAATAAATATTGTTCTGACACTAGCTGAGGCGCATCTAAATCTCCACCGCAGATAGCATAAGCCAACTTATTAGCAATTAAAGCATCATGCTCTGAAATGTAATTTCCTAATTTCATTCCATAAATACCTGCTTTAAACAATGCTAATCCTTGTTTCCCTTCTACCCAAACATTGGATCTAGGTTGTTTTTGAACATATCCAGCATCCGCTAATGCAATAGCTTCTTTTTTAGCTTCGGCTATCAATTGACTTCTATTCAAAACGATTCTGTCAAATGGTCTTAAATAATTCATTTCTCTAGCTTCATGTGCTGAAGTACTGACTTTCGCCGTAGCAATATTCATGAACGCATTTTGTAAACGATTCAATTCAATATCTCCACTTTGACGAGCATCTCCCATCCGCAAAGCCATTTCTTTGGTTCCTCCGCCAGCTGGAATTAATCCAACTCCGACTTCTACCAAACCCATATAGGTTTCTGCATGTGCGACTAATTTATCTGAGTGTAAACAGATTTCACAACCTCCGCCCAATGCTAGGGTATGAGGGGCAATCACCACTGGAATCGATGAATAACGAACACGCATCATGGTATTTTGGAAAATCGCAATCATTTGATTCACTTCATCAAATTCTTGATTCGCCGCGTACATGAACAACATTCCTAAATTGGCTCCTGC
>JBILRJ010000074.1:0-11258 GCA_044372695.1 Spirosomataceae bacterium | reverse complement strand
CCCTCGTTCAATGTGGAAATGTATTCGTCCACAATTGCTTTAAATCCAGCTTTACGCTCATCTTTCTTTGGATTCGCTAATTTGGCTACTGCTAAATACTTTTCGTAATAGTTTTTCCAAAGTTCAGCACGTAATTCTTCATTGTGTGTTTCGTGACTGTAAGTGCGTTTTTCCGTTTTCCCAACTGCAATGGTTAATTCATTCAAAGCAGCGCATTGGATTTTGATAGCTTCATGTGCAATTTTTAAAGCTTCCAACATTTCTGTTTCAGAAACCTCATCACCTTCTCCTTCTACCATAAGAATGTCGTTAGCATTTGCAGCTACGATTAATTCCAATGATGCACCTGCTAATTCGCTAACGCTTGGATTAACTTTGTATTCTCCATTGATTTTCGCAACACGAACTTCAGAAATAGGGCCATTGAATGGAATATCTGATACGGCTAAAGCTGCTGCTGCTGCCAAACCAACAAATGCGTCTGGCAAAACCTCTGCATCCGCAGAAATTAAGTTAATCATCACTTGTACGTCCGCATGATAATCATCAGGGAAAGTTGGTCGTAGTGCACGATCAACCAATCTAGATATGAGTATTTCGTAATCAGAAAGGCGTGCTTCTCTCTTTAAGAAACTGCCCGGAATGCGTCCATTTGATGCAAATTTTTCTTGATAATCGACAGATAATGGAAGGAAGTCAACACCTTCTTTGGCCTCTTTGTTGGCTACAACTGTAGCAAGCAACATCATGTTGCCAGATCTTACCACAACTGATCCGTCTGCTTGCTTGGCTAGTTTGCCAGTTTCAATTTGTACTTCTTTGCCATTGGGCATTGAAATATGTTTTTGAATAATGTTAAATGACATATCGTTTTTTGAATAAATTTCTGAGCAACATTGCTCAGCTTAAATTTTGTTTGATGAATTCAAACGGGTAAAAGATAAATAAAACAGGGCTCCATTTGATATGAAACCCTGTTTGAAATTATTTACGAATACCTAATTCCGCAATAATTGCACGATAACGTAAAATATCTGTGCGTGTTAAATAATCCAGTAAACGACGACGCTTACCTACTAATTTCAAAAGACCTAGGCGTGTGCTGTGATCTTTTTTGTTTTTCTTCAGGTGATCAGTCAAATGATTGATTCTGAACGTGAATAACGCAATTTGCGATTCAGCAGAACCAGTATCGATTTTCGACTTTGCTTTTCCCTTAGATTCAAAAATTTCTTGTTTTTTCTCAGGTGACAAATACATCTTTTACCAGTTTTAAGTGTTTAAAATAATTTAATTGGCAAAAGTACTCTTTTTGCAGCAAACTTGCAAATGAAATTTACCTAATCATTCATTTATCGTGCGTTTTTTGAACATTCGATTTTTGACTTTATCAAAAAGTATTTTATAAAAATCCGATTCGAATAATCGGGAGTCTTGAAGGGCTATTTTCATAAAATAGGAACCAATCAAAGCCAATATTCCATTTGAAATCCACGCACCGATTTGAACAATTACCTTTCCTTCTTTGGCCATTTTATCTCCTTGCTGTGTTAAAATGTACATAAGGATGAAGAATGAAACAGCTACTACAACTGGGATACCAAATCCTCCTTTTTTGATGATGGCTCCTAAGGGTGCACCTATTAAAAACATGACCAAAATGGCCAATGAGGTAGTTAATTTATGATGCCACTCTAAATCGGTCTTTCGTAAATCACCTAATTTATTCTCTAAATTAATTTGGTTGGTCTCACTGAATGTAATTAAATTATTGGCTTGTTGTTGGGCTAATTCAAAAGGTGGCCTCACTCCAGCATTTTTCGCAGCAAATTTAATTCGTTTGTCAATCCATTTTGAGTTCTTTAATTTCAAGATAGATGGTCTCACGGGTTTATTAAAATATATGTAATAAACGCTAGAGCCCGTAATAAAACCATCTTTGATGTTTTTTACCATCACTTTTAGTGAATCTGCATCATCATAAAGTTGGTTACTATTCCGCATGATTTGATGGTGAGCAAACTGGTTCTCTTCTGATTTATGTAAATCAAAGGCATCTAATGACATGACTATTTTACTTTTTTTAAAGCTATGTACGGCCAAATCTGTTTGATCGTTACTTATTCCTCTATCGGCATCTTCCAAGTAATCTTTACCATTAAATAATTCAAAAATGAGGTATTTTTTATCGAATATGGTATACATCAAAGCAGAATCCGCTAAAGTAACGTGCCTGTTTCCGTCGTTGTGTGTATGGTCATAGATGATCAAGGATTTGAGTGTTTTGTTGTCAGGGTATTTTTTGACCACTTTAATGGCGTATCCAGGCAAATCGGTATAAAAAATCCCTTCTTTGATGTTTAGCGTCGTTTTGGTGGTTTTTATGTCGTACATCAAACTCCACCCTTTCAAGTTGGCCCAGGGTAAAGCCACATTGGTAAACCAAAACATGAAAATACTCAGGAATATCGATGTGATAAAAATGGGTCTTAGAATTCGAGTAATCGAAATTCCTGCACTTTTCAAAGCTATCAGTTCAAAATTTTCACCGAGTTTCCCAAAAGTCATTAAGGAGGATAACAAGACCGAAAGTGGCATCGCTAGCGGAATAGTGATCAAGGAAAAGTAAAAGAAAAGCTCTAAATAAATTCCTGCCCCCAGGTCTTTCCCAAATAAATCTGCAAAATAGAATAGGACTAAGCGCAGTAAAAAAATAAAAATCACAATGACCAAGGTCAAAAAAAATGGACCCCAGAACGCGTTTAAAACTAATTTATCGATTTTACGTATGCTAACTCCCAACAATTTCTTTCAGTTTGTCTGTTAAATAATCCCAAAGTTCTGTTGCATCTTCATCAGTTTTAAAATTTGATGCACGATCTATCACCTTTAAATAGGTTGTATTACTCAGTTCACTCACCTGCAAAATTAATTCAATGGTGGAATTTTCTGTTTGTGGATGATTCTGAAAATGAAATTTGACAAATTTATTCGATTTACTAGCCAACATTGTGGCAGGATGGTTTTCCTCCTCCCAAAAAAAGTTAAAATTTTGCGTGTTCTGAACAGTGACTTTATCAGCGAACCATTGTTGTAAACCAGATGCGGTGTTCAAATAAGGATAAAGCACTTTGGGAGAGGCTTTTATCTCAAATTCAAATTCAAAATGTTTGTCTGACATAAAGGAAAAATTTATTTATTTATTATTTTGGGCGTAGAACGAACACCTGCAAACAAAGGTATTATTTCTAAGTCAAATACCAAATATGGGTCAAAATTAATAAGAATTATGAATAAAGTTTGCACCTCTACTCGCTTTATATTACTTTTGCAAACCCATTCGGCGGGGTAGCTCAGATGGTTAGAGCGTTGGATTCATAACCCAAAGGTCGGCAGTTCGATTCTGCTCCCCGCTACTTATCCCTGTTCGCAGGGATTTTTTTTGCCTTATTATGAAGCCTTCATTTGATAAAATTTACATGGAATTGGCTGAGAATCTAGCACTTAGATCTCATTGTACCAAAGCTCAAGTTGGAGCAGTTCTAACTAAAGATACGCGTATTATTTCCATAGGTTACAACGGACCGCCGGCCGGAACACACAATTGTGATGAAGAATTTGGCGATGAGGGTTGTCCAAGAGATTCCAAAGGATCTTGTTCTTTGGCCTTACATGCTGAACAAAATGCCATCCTTTATGCTTCTAAGAATGGTGTTTCTTTAGAGAATTCGACTATTTATGTCACATTATCGCCTTGTATTTCTTGTGCAAGAATAATTTACAGCATGAAGATCAAAAAAGTCATTTATCTACATTCCTATGCTGCCTACAAAGGCCTACCTTCGGACGAAGGAGTGGATTTTTTGCGAAAATTTGGGGTGGAGGTTGAGAAATATGAATTATGAATTATCAATTATGAGTTATGAATGGTGAACAGTTAGTAACTATTTTTTCTTTCAATTTTCTTGTTACTCATAATTCATAATTCATAACTCATAATTCATAATTATTAATGGTGCACTCCGCCTTCTCCGTGAACGTGTCCATGTGCTAACTCATCAGGGGTAGCAGCTCTAATTTTTAGAACTTTTCCAATGAAAATCAATTCTTTTTCTGCTAAAGGATGATTGAAATCCATTTTTACGGTTTCGTCACTGATTGAAATCACTAAACCTTGCATCCGATTTCCTTGCTCATCAGTCATTGGAATAAAATTTCCCACTTGAACAATTTCGTTCGTATTCTGTCCTTCAACCTCAAAAATGGATTTAGGTAAATCAATGATTGCATTGGGATCTATTTCACCATAGGCCTCTTCGGAAGAAATACTAAAGTCAAATTCATCCCCCACACTTAATCCGGCTAAATGATGCTCAAATGATTCAGGTAATCCACTTAATCCATGAATAAATACCATAGGTTCCTCCTCACCTACAATTTCAACGACCTCAGGTTGGCCATTTTCATCTGGGAAAGAAAGTTGGTAGCTAATGTAGACTACCGAATTAGGTGCAATTTGCATATTGTTTATTTTTTTTGCCACAAACCTACGGGTTTAATTTTAGAAATGAGAAGCTAATTCAAAGAATATTTTTACATGCTTGGGCTTTTGATTAGTTTTGTGATTATGAATTTGATAGATAAAAACGATGAATAAAAGTCTTTCTGAGGTACTCAAGGATATCAAGCAAAAAAAGCTCGCTCCTATCTATTTAATTCATGGTGATGAACCTTTTTTCATTGATCAGTTGACTGAATCTTTTGAAAATAATGTCCTAACAATTGACGAGCAAAGTTTTAATCAGTTCATCCTTTTTGGGAAGGATCATACCATGGCATCGGTCGTTTCATACGCTCGCAGATACCCCATGATGGCTGAGCGGCAGGTTATTGTGGTTAAAGAAGCACTTTTTTTGGAAAACTTAGGAAAGGGTAAATCAAGCGCAAAAGATAAGGGAGATGAAGAATGGAAAGCATTTGAGGATTATTGCTTGAACCCCACTCCTTCTACTTTATTGGTTTTTACCATAAAAAATTTACTGACTGATAAATCGAAATTGTTTCCGCCATTGGTTAAACAGGGTGTGATTGTTGCTTGTAAAAAAATTGGCGATGATAAGGTCGCACAATGGTTAAAGGAGTACCTAAATGCAGCTCAATTAACCATAAAGACCGATACCATTGAAATGATGGTATCTTATGTCGGCTCAGATCTCAAGCGGATGGCTTCAGAGGCAGATAAATTGATCATTAATCTTCCTGCAGGTGCCGAAGTTGGTTCTGATGAGGTTGAAAAATACATCGGAATAAGCAGAGAGTATAATTATTTTGAATTTCAAAAGGCTATCGTTCAAAAAAATGTTGAAAAGGCGCAAAAAATTGCCATTTATTTTTCTGAAAATTTCAAACAAAATCCCCTTCCTTTGCTAATCATTATGTTGTATGGCTTCTTTTCCAAAGTCCTACAAGTACATGATTTGGCCAATCTTTCAGATGCTGAAATTGCTAAAGAAACAGGGATAAACCCTTATTTTGTACGCGATTATACGACGGCAAAGAAAAACTATTCACTCGCAAAAGTTGTACGTATTTTGGAGGAAATTAATCAGGCTGATCTTAAATCTAAAGGTATTATCGGTCAAAATGTGTCTGATCGAGATATTATTTTGGATTTAAGCTTTATGATTCTTCATTAACCTTTTTGCAGAAATTTAATTTATTTCACAAGACTTTCGTCCAAGTTGAAAAGTACGTTTGCAGACATTGTTTTTGCAATAAAATCAGGAGCATTCGGTGGCATTTGATTGTCTGGACAGCTTTTTAAGAAGGCTTTTGCAGCTTGCTTATTGCTTGTAAAATGGTTTTTTGTCTCTTGATAAAAACCCAACAAGGACTTTAATTTATTCGCACTGATTTTTTTTCCTAGCATGTGTTCATAGGCTTTTTCAAGAAATTCTTTGCCAAAATCATTGGGGTATTTACGGGCAAAAAACTGGGAGGCTTCTAAAAAGGCAGGGTCATTTAGTGCATTTAATGCTTGCATGGGGGTATTCGTACGTATTCGCCTCGATAAACAGATATCTCGAGTTCCAGCATCGAATGCAACCATTGTGGGGTATGGGCTGCTTCTCCTCCAATACGTGTACAAAGATCGCCTCCATTGATCTTCCCCATCACTTTTTTTCCATTTCATCCCACTGTAAGGGGCATTCCAAATTCCCTCTGGCTGTTCAGGCATGACACTTGGGCCACCCATTTTTGATGACAATAATCCGGACCAAACCAAAGCTTGATCCCTTAAAGCTTCAGGACTTAAACGAATTCTTGGTCCGCGAGTGATGTATTTATTAAAAGGGTCTTTGTCATTGCTTCCAAAAAAAACCGATGATTGTTGATAGGATGCTGATAACACAATGTATTTTAATAACTTTTTGGGTTGATAATCAAATTCAAATTGGAATTTATAGGCCAAATGATCTAACAATGCCTGATTACTTGGTGGTAAACCTTGGCTTCCTAAATCTTCTAAAGTTTCTACAATACCGGTACCAAACAATTGTTCCCAAAATCGATTAACGGCGACCCTTGATGTCAATGGGTTATTTGAACTTCCCATCCATTCGGCTAATTCCAAGCGGTTTTTAATCTTTTGGGAACCAAAAATTTGTGGAATTCCGCTCTGAACTTCCTTTTCTTGACTTAACCAGGAGCCCCTATGAAACACCTTGGTAGGTCTAAAAAATTCGGAGGGATTTTCCAAAATAACAGGTGTCGTTAATTCTGGTTGAGTTTGAATCAACTGATAAGCAATTTTTTGAAAATCGGTCTTGGATAAATTTTTTGGAATTTCTGGACTTAATGCCCAAAAACCGATACTTGCAGTATTTTGATCAAATGCTGTTTTAGGATTACTGAATTCCCAAAAAAGATCTTGTTTTCCGGGTAGTGCCGGGATTTTGAAAAATACATATGCCCAACCTTTAACCCAATATCCTTTTGGGTTGGCGTATTTTTCTTGAAGAGTCGTATCCAATTTGATTTTGGCGATGATGGGACCCTTTAGGCTTCCTTGATGAATTTTCAGTATGGTAGGTGCAGGTCCATTATTTTTACAAGCAATCAATAAGTTTGTTTTACCGTTCATAGGCACTGCTTTGAAACGAACTGATCCCCCATTTCTAACAGCCAAATATTTGTTGTCAGCCAAAGCCGAATTAACAAACTCATCTGCCCAATGTGGATGGATTTTCGGCTCGACGAAGCGAACCATGTTCATCCATTCTTTTTGTACGGGTGCGGGTAAATTTTTCAAATAGTTTTGTAAACTATCTAATTTACCTTTATCAGAGGCTTTGAAATGTTTGTAATTGGGAGATTCATCCGGAATATCTTCATCTCGGGTATTGTTGAAAAAAGCGGCATAGCGATAATAATCTTCGTGCTTAATCGGATCATAAGGATGTGAATGGCATTGCACGCAACTGAAACTTGTCCCTTGCAAAACTTCCCAAGTAGTATTTACTCGATCTAAAATGGCTGCGGTTCTAAATTCTTCGTCTTCTGTTCCGCCTTCATCGTTGTTTGCGGTATTTCGATGAAATGCCGTAGCGATGTAATGCGATTCTTGGGGATTGGGATATAAGTCGCCTGCCAATTGTTCCTTGATAAATTCATCATAAGGTTTATTTTCATTGAACGATTGAATCACGTAATCGCGGTATTTCCATATGGTTCTTGCATCATCCTTTTCATAGCCTTTGGTATCTGCATATCTGGCTAAATCTAGCCACATACTGGCCCATTTTTCACCAAATTTCTTAGATGCTAAAAGTTGATCCACTTGTTTTTCAAAAGCTTTTTCACTTGGATCGTTTTCAAAAGTCTTGAAATCTTGCTGGGTTGGAGGCAAACCAATTAAATCAAAATATACTCTTCTAAGTAAATCCGATTTATTGGCTTTTTCGCTATGGCTTAGATTTTGGTTTTGGTGCTCAGCTGAAACAAAATAATCCAAGTCATTTTCTTCCCATCCTGAACTTAATCCTATCCAGCGTTTCCATTGTGTCCAAACATTCCCTTTTGGCACTTCAGGCTGAGTTAACTTTTTGTAAGCCCAATGGTCACCCCATTGTGCTCCCTCTTTTACCCATTGAGTCAAAATTTTAATTTCCTCTTTATTGAGCTCAGGTCTTTGGTAAGGCATTTTTTCCTCAGCGTCTTTGCTGTGCAGTCTTTGGATGAAACTAGATTGCTCAGGGTGACCTGGAATGATAGCCGGTTTACCCGATTTAGTAGCTGCTTTGGCTTCTTGTTCAAACAAGAGGCTAAAGCCCCCTTGTTTTTTGACTCCCCCATGGCAGGAGATACAATTTTTATTGATGATGGGTTTTACTTGGGTATTGTAATCTATGGCTGTTTGCTTGTCTTGAAATTGCGAACAGCTAGTTGCAATGAAAATGGAAAATATGCCTAAGATGTACCAATTTCTCATGCCAAAATAGGTTTAATAACTTTTCCGAAAACGTCTGTTAGGCGAAAATTTCGCCCTTGAAATGGAAATGTAAAGGCCTCATGGTCAAAACCAAGGCAATGAAGTATGGTGGCTTGCATATCATATACAGACGTTTTTCCTTGCAAGGTGGAATATCCCAAATCATCTGTTTCACCATACGAAAAACCTTTTTTTATGCCAGCACCGGCCATCCACATGGTAAAGGCGTCGGTGTGGTGATCTCTACCAAAATAGGCTTGTTTTTTACCTTCTCTGTTTTCTTGCATGGGTGTGCGTCCAAATTCACCTCCCCAAACTACCAAAGTTTCTTCCAATAAGCCCCTCTGTTCGAGGTCTATTAACAGGGCAGAAACCGCCTGATCAGTTTGTAAACATTTTTGACGCAATCCCCAATCCACAGATCCATCTTTGACATTTCCATGAGTATCCCAGCCCCAATCGAACAGCTGAACAAAACGGACGCCTTGCTCGACTAATTTTCGAGCTAAAAGACAATTGTTGGCAAAAGATTCCTGTCCAGGTTGTGTTCCATAGAGATTTTGGATGTAGGCTGGTTCTTTGGAAATATCCATTACTTCGGGAACGGACGATTGCATTTTAAATGCCATTTCATATTGTGCGATTCTCGCTACGGTTTCAGGATCACCGTACTCTTTGAATGTTTCTTCATTGACCGAGTTGATGGCATCGATGCTTGATTTTCGAAGGTCTTTATGGACGCCATCGGGATTTTTGATGAACAAAACTGGTTCACCCTCAGAGCGGCATTGTACTCCTTGATAAACAGATGGTAAAAAACCACTACCCCAAGCGGATTTACCAGCATCAGGATTTTTACCGCCCGAAGCTAAAACGACGTATGAGGGTAGATTTTCATTTTCTGAACCCAATCCGTAACTCACCCAAGAACCCATGGAGGGTCTTCCTAATCTTGCGGAACCCGTGTGCATTAAAAGTTGTGCAGGGGCATGATTAAACTGGTCGGTGTACATTCCCTTCAACAAACATATTTTGTCTGATTGAGTGGCAAGATGTGGAATGTGATCTGAAAACCAATTGCCTGATTGTCCGGATTGAGAAAATTGAGCTTTTGGTCCCAATAAATTGGGGATTCCTCTGATAAACGCAAATTTTTTACCTTCAATTAATTCTTTTGGACATTCTTTCCCATCAAATTTTGCCAACATGGGTTTGTAATCAAAAAGTTCTAATTGAGAGGGTGCGCCTGCCATGTGTAGAAAAATAACAGACTTTGCTTTTCCAAGTTGCGGGGCCACTTTGTTGTTACTTTTGACTGTATTGTTTGGCGCTCCACAATTCCAAAGTGTTGAACCAATGGCTAAAGAACCTAAACCAGTGCCTAGACTTGACAAGAAATGACGTCTTGTAGCTAGCAGGGCTTCTTTTTCAATGGCTTCTTGGATAAAGTTTTTCAAGGTTTAAAAATTTTCAGAAAAATAGTAGATTTTTTGTTGTTTTGAAACAAATTGAAAGTAAAATCTCAATTTATTTCAATTGATTTTTAAGTAATTAGCTGATTTGATAAAACCAAACTCACCTTCAAAGTAGCACTTTTCCCAAATGTCTTTTTTCCCCCAATAGGTAATTAGACTTCCTTTTTTGAGTGTTTTTTTTACGGGTGCTACCGATGAAGCAAAATTCCTTAGATAAGTTTTGTCATTCATCACAATACCAAAGTTTAAAAAATCTGGAAAATTTGCGACGATGGACAGTAAAACTAAGTATACTGAAAAGAAAATTAGGTGAGATGCTTTGATGGCAATTTTGCGTTTATATTTATGTAAAAATATGGTCGCCACATAAATCGCTAAAAGGAGTAAGAGCCCCATTATCCATGGGAAATACGAAAAATAAATCCAATATACTTGATTGCTCCAATTTATTTCATAGCCACGAAGTTCTTGTTTGGCTCCTATTTCTTCCATCCTTTTGGCCATTTCAGCATTGGCGTCTTTGGATTGTATGGATGCTAGGTAGTACAATTCTCTCAACCAATCATTTTTAACTTTGGAAATGTAGGCCAAGCGCAATTTAATATTTTGAGAAATTTTGCTAGGCCTGGCTAAATTACTTTGATATAATTTTTCGGCTTCTAATAATCGATTGGTTTTGAAAAGAGAATCTGCCAATACAAGTTCATTTCTATCTATTTGGGAATTAGCTTGTTGCAGTGTTCCGAGGTAAAAAAAGATAAATAATATAATTTTATTTAGATGACTTACTTGCATATTTCAAAAAACTGTCTTAGTTTTGCACCGCAATAAGGGAAAAAAGTTCCTCTTTTGCAAGCTGAAGTTGGCCAGTGGTCAAACTTCCCTTCGGTTCCTGAGTGGACCATTTTACATACAAGCGTAAGCTTGATGATTCCGTAGCTCAGTTGGTAGAGCAATACACTTTTAATGTATGGGTCCTGGGTTCGAATCCCAGCGGGATCACCAAAAACCACCAAATTGGTGGTTTTTTTTATGTCTTTTTACATGTTTTGATTCCGTAGCTCAGTTGGTAGAGCAATACACTTTTAATGTATGGGTCCTGGGTTCGAATCCCAGCGGGATCACTTTTCTTTTCCCACTTTCTTATCTTCAGTGAAAATTCTACATTTTCGTTTTGAGTTATTTGAATTTATCTGAAATGTCATCTATTTTATTCAATATCCCATTTTATCAAATATGCTGTTAATTGTGAAGAATTAGCTTCTTTTTTCTATTTTGCTTGTATTGAGTAG
>JBILRJ010000073.1:0-11264 GCA_044372695.1 Spirosomataceae bacterium | reverse complement strand
ATCCACCACCCAATTTACTTCCTTATTTGAAAAAGCAGGCGCTTAATCGGGAGTTGTACCAAAAAGTGCCTGTCGATTTGCTTCCCAAGTACCAAGAAAAGGTGTTGAAGTTTTTGAAGGAGTAGGGTAATGTATGAGGTAAGATGTATGTACGAGGTATAAAATAATTGGCATTGAAGTATTGGAGAATGTAGGATTGAGAATGTAAAATGTACCTCTTTACCTCTTACCTCATACATATCACATTTTTCTCTTAAAAAGCGGCACGGTACTGCAAGGCTCGCCGAAAAATAGGCTTTTCACTATGGGACGAAGTTTGTGGCTAAGTTGGACATAAGCGTCTGTTGGGATGGATTCTTTGGAACAACCTTTCACCACCACCCTTGCTCCTTCAAAGTCGGAAGTAGGTAAATTTGCAATCATTTTTTGAAAAAGTACTTTCTCCAATTCTACTAAATCGCCGAAAACAATAGTGCTGGCATAAGGACTTAAATGCACACTCAACAACATAAATGCCCAAGTAGGAATGATGGCATCGACGGAACAAGCAATGGCCACATGTTTTTGATCATATTGTGACCAGTCATGCTCGGATACAAAACTTCTAAATTCTTTTTCTCTCAAAGCTAGTCCCATGTAAAGCAAAGGGGCTAAATCGAACAATACACGGTCTCCTTTGGGTTTAAGTTCTTCCAAATCGATTTGAAGTAGGCCGCTTTGATTGACTTTATTGATGATCGTCTCTTCCATGTATTAGGCTATTTTTCTTGGGTGTTGTACCCACAAATTCTTTTAAGTATTGGGGCTCTACGGTAACAATGTTTTCAAATTCTTGGTTCAAAAACAAGTCTAAAGCAAGATTGCCCATAAATTTCGCTTCTGGATGTAAAGGCCCTTCATGAAACTGAATGTGCTTCGCTTGACAAATGGTTTTGAATTTTGCCGCTCCGTTACCGAAAGCGATGATTTGGTCAATCTGATGCAACTGATAGGAATCCTCTTCTAAAATTACGGGCTTTACCGAGTCGATTTCCACTAAATTGTCGGATTGATAAATGGCCGAATAGACTTCCATTCTTCTGGCATCTAACATGGGAAGCAATCCGATTTGTGAGGACTTCAGCCCCTGATACGAATTGGCTAAAATTTTCAACGTAGGGATGGTTAGTAAAGGGAGGTCTAATCCAAAACACAAACCTTTAGCGGTGGCCAATCCGATGCGCAATCCGGTGTATGATCCAGGTCCAATGGACACCGCGATGGCAGATAAACAAGCCAATTTGCGTTCGCAATGCTCCATCAATTGATCAATCAAGATGGTCAGTCTTTTAGAATGGGAACCCTCTTGATTAAGCATTTGAGTGCCCAATAATTGTCCGTTCTCGTGCAATGCCACAGAACAAGCGGAGGTGGATGTTTCGATGCTCAGGATTAATGCGTTTATCATTTATTGCCTGCTAAAATGGATTGATATTTTTCAGGTTGGTCAAACAATTTAATACTTTCTAAAATGGCCTCGTCTTTGGTAAAGGACCACTCTTTGACCCCTTTTTGGAAATAATAATGCAAAATGATTTCAGCCTCGAGTAACTGTGTAAGCTCTTTTTTATTGGCAAGTAATTCTTTTTCTAATGAAGAGGCCCAATCGCTTTTGATGGAATTTAAATTCTTTTCCAAATTCAAATAGGTAGGATCGTTTTTGCTGGTTTGGATGATTTGTTTGATTTGTTTTTCAATGGGACTTTCAAATTGATATTTTTGACTTTTTAACCATTTTTCAAAATCGATATAATCGGCCTCGCTGAAGACAAACTCTTTGGGGGATTTGATGGCAGGGTGTTTGCTCTGGAAATAACAGGCATATAAAAATGTCCAATCATTTTGCACCAAATGTTGAATAAACACAGATTTTGCCTCTTTTTTGAGGTTGATGTCCGGAGATACCCCTCCACCGTCTAAAACTTTTCTTTTGTTTTGAGTATAGAATACTTGATGGCTGGAGTCATTGAGCGCCCTTGCAGTTCCATCGCTGTTCCGATTTTGGTAATCGATGGCTTGAATGCATCTACCACTAGGTATGTAATATTTGGCTGTGGTGATTTTCATTTTTGTGCGGTAGGGGAGGTCGCGAGTTAATTGAACCAAACCTTTTCCATAGCTTTTTTGACCTATCAAAACCGCCCGGTCATAATCTTGCATTACACCAGCCACAATTTCTGCAGCTGAGGCAGAATGGTTATTGATCAAAATAATGAGTGGCAAATTGGGTTCCAAACTGGGATTCAAGGTTAGATAACTCTTGTTCCATTCCTCTACTTTTCCTCTTGTTTCGACTATTTTGATTTCTTTGTTCAAGAATAAATTGCAAATATCTACGGCTTGGGTTAGTAATCCTCCGGGATTCTCTCGTAAATCGAGAATCAATTTTTTCATCCCCTCTTTTTTCAGATTCTGAAGCGCGACTTTTAATTCTTTGGCAGCAGATGAATTAAAATCTTCCAATAAGATGTAGGCAACATCTGGGCGAATCATTCCTGAGTAGACCACATTATTGAGTTGTACCGTCCCACGGTTCAGTGTGATTTCATCCTCTTTTACTTGGCCATTTTTGATGATTTTCAAAGTCAATTTTGTGCCAGTTTGTCCTTTCAATAAACGAGAAGGTTCTGTTTCAGGTTTATCTGTGATACGGATATCATTGACAGAAACTATTTGGTCTCCGATTCCTAATTGAGCTTTTGCGGCAGGGCTATTCTCCTCCACATAGGTAATGGTATATTTATCGTTGATGTTATTTAAAACAATGCCAATCCCTTGGTATTTTCCCGTCGTCATGGTTAAATAATCTTCCAACTCATCTTCTGGGTAATAAACGGTGTAGGGGTCAAAACTTTTCAATAATGCATCGATGGAGGTTTTCGTAGCTGTATTGGGATTAATTTCATCTACGTAATAGGTATTTAATTCTTTGAAAACCGAGGCATAAATATCGAGGTTTTTGGCAATATCAAACAATCTTTCTCCTGGTCTACTAAAGGAGAAAATCGAAAATATGCCAATCAAAATGGAAAGGCCGACGATTTTATTTCTGTGCTTCATTGGGAGCTATTTTCTTTTTTATCCGTGACAAAATCTTTCAAAATGGCATGAATCCTTTTTTGAATTAGTTCAAAAGGTTCAATTTTAGACCCAATATAGACAAAAGCGATGTATTCTGGTAATGCTTTGAAGGAATCCCCCAAATAATGTGGTTTAGCCAATCGATAGGCCTCTCGAATCCGACGTTTGATCAAATTTCTGTCAACGGCTTTTTTGAATTTCCTTTTGGGAACAGAGATGAGAATCTTGGATGAATCGTCTGAACAGCAGTTGGAGGGGTGCAAAACTCGAAAAGGATAGACAAATCGTTGTGCAACAATTTGGCTATCCTTTTGGAATAGGGTATCAATAATTTTAGTCTGAGTTAATCGCTCGGATTTTGGGAATGTAAATTTCACGGCATCAATACTTCAAAGTAAGTGTCTAAAACCAGTAAATTTACTCCTAAATTTTCAGGCTTATTTTCCTCTCTTCTCGTCAGAAACAGATAATTTATGACGACCTTTTGCACGACGTGCGGTTAACACACGACGTCCGTTTGCAGTTGACATACGCTCACGATATCCGTGCTTGTTTTTTCTTTTACGTACAGAGGGTTGAAATGTTCTTTTCATTATCTTAAAATTTAACCATCCGATGGTTGGATCGAATTGGGTTTGCAAAGGTAAGAAAAAAATAAAATTATTCAACAGTTACAGTCAAAAAAAAATGTTGTTTGAATAAATTTCTTCTCAAATGCCTTCAATAAAGTTCTTATCTTTGTTTTTTATTTATTCTGAATGAAAGTTTCCATCATTACGGTTGTTTATAATGGCAAAGAAACCCTCCGGCAAACCATAGAAAGTGTTTTGTCGCAGGATTATCCTTCCATCGATTATTGGGTGATTGACGGTGGTTCTACAGACGGTACGTTGGAGCTTTTGAAGGAATATGAGGGTAGAATTCAGTATATTTCTGAGAAAGATCGAGGGATTTATGATGGAATGAACCGTGGATTGGCCAAAATTTCGGGAGAAGTTGTTGGTATGGTACATTCGGGTGATGTTTATCCGAGTACCGATGTCATTCGCTCTGTGGTAGAATGTTTTGAACGAAATGGAGTGGACGCAATCTATGGAGATAAGCAATACGTGGATCCCATTTCTGGTAAAATAGTGCGTTACTGGGTAGCGGGAAATTACAAACGTTCCAATTGGCTTTTTGGCTGGATGCCGCCGCATTTATCTTTTTATGTAAAGAAATCGGTTTATGACCGTTTGGGCGGATATCGATTGGATTTATCCACCTCTGCCGATTATGAGTGGATGTTGCGCGCTTTGTACAAAGAACAAATTTCGGTGGTTTATTTGCCCAAGTTATTGGTCACTATGTTGAACGGTGGTGTGAGTAATGCTAGTTGGAAGCTCCGATTCAAGGCTAATAAGCAGGACAAGCAGGCATGGGAATTAAATGCTTTGCCTCATTATTTTTTCACACTTTGGATGAAACCTTTGAGGAAAATTATTCAATTATTGAAGTGCCCAAATTCTTAAAATTATTTATATGAGAATCGTAATTTTAACGCAAGATGATCCTTTTTTCCTTCCAAAGGCCTTGGACAAATTGCAAAAGGAAATGCCTATTGGTGTGGATTTGATTGCCACAGTCTTGTTTGAGGTGTCTCCTTTTGGTAAAAGGGAATCTTTTTTTGCTAAAATGAAAAAGACCTGGGAGGTATTTGGCTTCGAATTTTTTTTATTTTTTTCGCTGAAATTCCTTTGGGCGAAATCGAAGCCAGGATATTCTGTGAAGGCTGTTTTGAAGAAAGCTCAAGTGCCCTTGTTGCAATTGGAAGGAGCAGTTAATGCACCCCACAATTTGGCAATTCTGGCTGATTTGAAGCCAGATTTATTTGTGTCCATCGGGGGAAATCAAATCTTTAAAAGACCCTTGTTAGACATTCCAACAAAGGGATGTATCAATTTGCATACGGCATTATTACCTAAATACCGAGGTTTAATGCCTTCGTTTTGGGTCTTGAAAAATCAAGAGAAATATACAGGAATTTCCGTATTCATGGTGGATGAGGGCATCGATTCAGGTCCATTGGTAGTTCAAAAGAAAATTGAAATAGGAAATAGGACACAAGAGGAGCTGATTACTTACACCAAAGACCTTGGGATGGATTGTATCTTAGAAGCTATATGTTTAATTAAAGAAGGAAAAGTGGTATTGATGCCCAATCCAAAAGAAGAAATGACCTATTTTTCGTTTCCTACGAGAAATGATGTCAAGGAATTTAAACGCAACGGAGCCTTGTTTTTCAAGTGGTTTTAAATGAATATTTTAACGTTTGATGTAGAAGAATGGTTTCACTTGCTCGATCACCCCGGCACTCGAACCGAATCAGATTGGGCCAAATTTCCTGTCCGTATCCATGAAAACATGGATCGAATCTTGGCGATGTTGGCTCAAAACAATCAATCTGCTACGTTTTTTTGTTTAGGCTGGGTAGCTCGAAAATATCCAGAGGTCATTCGTCAGATTTCTGATGTGGGTTATGAAATTGCCACTCACAGCGATTTACATCAATTGGCTTATCAGCAAAACCGAAATCAATTTTCTGAAGATTTGAGTCGGTCTATTCAGTCCTTAGAAAGTTTGACAGGTAAAAAAATAAGAGCTTATCGAGCGCCAGGATTTTCATTGAAAGAAGAAAATAAATGGGTATTTGATGAATTATTGAAAAATGGAATTGAGATCGATTGTTCTATTTTTCCAGCCAAACGAGCACATGGAGGGTTTGAAAACTTTGGACAACAGGAGCCTTGCTGGGTTGAAATGAACGGAGTGAGATTGAAGGAATTCCCGATTAATGTTTCTTCTGTGGTGAATTTTCCATTGATTTTTTCAGGGGGAGGGTATTTTAGGCTACTTCCTACTTGGGTATTGGATCAATTGTGGAAGGATCAAAAGTATGTGATGACGTATTTTCATCCTCGCGATTTTGATGCAGGGCAACCAATGATTCAGGATTTGAGTTATACGAGAAAATTTAAGTCTTATTATGGCCTATCTTCAGCCATGACCAAATTGGAATTTTTAATCAAGAAATATCCATTTGTGGATTTGGCTACAGCAGAGAAGGAGATTAATTGGGAAGAAGCAAGAGTGGTTCGATTGTAAACGATATAAAAAAAGCCTCTTATTGCTAAGAGGCTTTTTTATTGAAATTAGGGCGCATTAAACTTTGATTTCAACATCAACGCCAGATGGCAATTCCAATTTCATAAGAGCGTCAACCGTCTTAGCAGAAGAAGAGAAGATGTCAATTAAACGCTTGTAAGTGCATAATTGAAATTGCTCACGCGCTTTCTTGTTCACGTGTGGTGAACGTAAAACAGTGAATTTCTCGATCTTTGTAGGAAGAGGTACAGGTCCTGAAACAACAGCTCCTGTGGCTTTAACAGCCTTAACGATTTTCTCTGCTGATTTATCTACCAAAGAATGGTCGAATGATTTCAGCTTAATACGAATTTTTTGATTCATAAGATTTGGTTCATTTAGTTAATGACTGTCGAAAGAACCATTTACTCCGCCAGGCATATAATAGGTTGCAAAGATAAAGTATTATTAACATTTTTACAAAAGCTTTTCTCGCTTCATTGAAACATTTAATTCGATGGCTTGAATCCACAGATTCTAACCGATTTTTACTGATGTTTTGAGGAATTTGATTAAATGGAAATAAATATTACGAAACAGTTTAATTTGTTTAAATGAACGAACATTATGAATAAAATCATCGATAAATTACACTATGTGTACCTTTTTGCAGCTCTATTGGGTGGAGGTTGTGCTTTCTATTTTGCGATGATGGGGGTATTAGAGCACAAGGGTCATTTTGATGTTTTCGAATTTGCCTCCAGTATTTGGCTAGATAATTATTATGCAAAAAGTTTAAATATCGACTTTTTGACCGGAACCACTGTTGGAACATTTTTCATCATTGTGGAGGCTTATCGTTTAAAAATGAAAAAAGTTTGGGTGTATCTTTTACTAACCATGTGCATTGCCTATGCTTTTGGATTCCCATTGTTCTTATTTTTTAGAGAGCTTCATTTAAAAAGGCTCAAGTTGGTAGAAAAGAATGTTTGATATCGGTTTTTGTGTTTACATGATTTCGGTGATTTGATCTAAATTGGATGACTAGTGATGATCAATAAAAATATGGGTTTGATTAAGCCCTAATTACTAATACCAATCAAGGGTTTAAATTATCATTGGGGTCAATCTAATAATTTGATCAAAGCCAAATTGTATTTACTTTTCTCCTATTTCTTTTACAAGAAGGTAATTTATGAGCTATTATTTCAATTCATAACTCATAATTCATAGTTCGTAATTTATCAATTTTCTTTTCCCACCTTTTAAACTCAAATTTCCAAAACCTTTTCTTTACCGACCAAAAAGTTTAGATAAATAGCAAAGGGTTAGGTCTGATTTTTTTTGATTTTATCTTTTATCAGTTTTTTACACCTATTTTCTTGTTGCTATTCTTATTATTGCAAAAAATCTCACCATAATCAATAGATTTTTAACTGCTAATAAATATGACAACACGACAAGAGCAAGAATTAAAACTAAAACAGACGTTTGGTTTTAATCAATTTCATGACGATCAATGGGAAACAATTGACCGAATTTTAAGAGGCGAAAGGGTGTTATTGATTGAAAAAACAGGTTTTGGGAAATCCCTTTGTTTTCAATATCCAGCGACCGTCTTTACAGGAACAACAATCATTTTTTCGCCTCTTATTGCCTTGATGAGAGATCAAGTCAAGAAATTGAATGGTTTAGGAATTACCGCAAGGTGTATAAACAGCGAGCAGGCACCCGAAGAAAACACTCAAATAATTGAGGACGCAAAAAATGGTCGGGTCAAAATATTGTACATAGCCCCTGAGAGACTACAAAACAAAGAATTCTTTGAAGCGACAAGTCGAATGAATCTTTCTATGGTTGTTGTGGACGAGGCACATTGTATATCTGTTTGGGGGCATGACTTTAGAACGGCATTTAGACGAATAATAAAATTAATTGAGTTGCTTCCTAGGCAATTACCTGTTTTGGCAACTACCGCCACCGCTACCAAAACAACGGAAACGGATGTCGCTGCTCAAATCGGTGGTAAAATTACTGTTCTGCGGGGGAATTTGATGAGAGAAAATTTTAATTTAAACGTCATCAAAGTGGAAAGTGAAGATGAAAAGTTGATTTGGCTAGGACAAAATTTAGACAAATTAGAAGGATCTGGAATATTATATGCTGGAACAAGACTAGACACGGAAATTTATTCGAAATGGTTTGAATTCCTGAAGTTATCTGCGATAGGTTACCATGCGGGTTTAGATAAAGACACAAGAATTGAGATTGAGGAGGGTTGGATGCAAAATAGATGGAAATGCGTTAACGCTACCAATGCTCTAGGTATGGGTATGGATAAACCTGATTGCAGATTTATTATTCACACTCAAATTCCACAAAGTCCTATTCACTATTACCAAGAAATAGGACGGGCAGGAAGAGACGGGAAGCCAGCTAAGATAATTCTGTTTTATAATCCTATCGACAAAAAACTACCAGAAGCTTTTATCGACGGTAGCAGACCCAAAATAATAAAATACAATCTTGTACTCGCTCATCTAGGACAAAATATGCTTGGAGAAAAAGATTTAATGAGGAAATGTAATTTAAAACAAACCCCTACAAAAGTAATCCTCGCTGACCTTTTAGAGCAAGGGATTATTATCAAAAACAGTAAAGATAAATATGAATTAAAATCCAATGCCCCCACTTTGAATCCTAAGCCATTTGAAGATTTAAGAAATACCAAAAAAAAAGATTTGGACAAAATGATGGAGTACATAGATACGACAGAATCGAGAATGAAGTTTCTGTGTGATTACCTAGGTGATAATAGTCAACAAAATTTCACAAACTGCGACAATACAGGAATAGAAAAAATTACGGTACATGTTACCGATGAATGGAAACTTACACTCAAAAATTTTCGAGAGAACTATTTTCCCGATCTTGAAGTGGAAGGCAAGGGCTCAAAGATTGTGAACGGAGTGGCGGCTAGTTTCTATGGTTTTTCAAATGTAGGTGCTGCATTACGCCGATGTAAATATGAAACGAATGAAGATTTCCCCGACTTTTTGCTGAGTTTGTGTCTCAAAGCATTTCGTAAAAAATGGGGTCAAGAAAGATTTGATTACATCGTTTACGTTCCACCAACTGCATCAGGCGATCTGGTCAAAAACTTTGCGATGAAACTTTCGCATGTCTTGAAATTTCCAATCATTCATGATTTGGTAAAGAAAAGGCAAACAAAAGAACAAAAAGATCTTGAAAATGGATATTTAAAATCGGATAATATTTTTGGTGCTTTTTCTTTGAATAATTCTGAAAAGATCAAAGGAAAGCGCATTTTATTGGTAGACGATATATTTGATAGTGGCGCTACAATTAAAGAACTCGGGAAATTATTCACTAAATTTGGAGCCGTAAAAATTGCGCCAATAGTGATAGCTAAAACTGTTGGAGGAGACTTAGCATAGAATGGAAAAAGATGCAACTTATTGGATAACATTAGCACATTTACCCAAATGGGGTTACGGTAAGATTAATGGTCTAATTGTTCAGTTTTTTCACGAGGAAAAAATAAGTATAGAAGAGTTTTTCAATTTGTCAGAAACGGATTGGAGCAGTAAATACCAACTAGATTCCAAAGAAATTGCTGATTTGTTAGTGGCCAAATCTGAATTGCCTAACAATGCTTTTTTTGCAGAAAACTTGTTAAGTCAAGGATTTGCACTCATTCCAATAACGTCTCCTGAATATTCCCAAACGTTAAAGAAAAATTTAAAAGTAGCTCATTCCCCTACATTATTGTATGTCAAAGGTAACAAGCAGCTTTTGCAGGAAAAATCAGTTGCGATTGTAGGTTCAAGAGCAGCAGAACATAAGGCTTTAGAGTTCACCGATCATATGGCTAAATTAGCAAGTCAAGATTTCAAGGTTGTTGTCAGTGGGTTTGCGAAAGGAGTGGACAAACAGGCGTTGGATTCCGCCATAAAATACAATGGCCAGAGTATCATTGTACTCCCGCAAGGAATCACCACCTTTCATTCCGGTTTTCAAACTTATTATAAACAGATCGTAGATGGGGATGTTTTGGCTTTAAGTGCTTTTCATCCAAAAGCAGCATGGTCTACTGGTTTGGCGATGGCCCGTAATCCTATCATTTACGGCTTAGCCGATGAAATTTTTGTTGCAGAATCAGATGAAAAGGGCGGAACTTGGTCAGGTGTGATTGACGGACTCAGAAAAGAAAGAAAGATTTATGTTAGAACTCCTGAACCCAATGAGAAAAACGCCAACAATCTTTTAATTCAAAAAGGGGCTATTGCCGTTGATGAGAATGGAGTTGAAAAATCATCTCTTGCTTATTCTGACCAAAATTATTCCTCATCCATGGTGGAAGAACCTTCTGGTTCCGTGAACAACAGCATCAATGAACGGATAATGAAAGCCTTTAAGGGAAGTCCGCTTTCCACCAAAGAAATTTTAGAAAAAGCAGGGTTAGATTGGACAATCATTAAGTTAAAAGCGCATTTGCAAAAAATGGAAGAAATCCAAAAAGTAGAAAAAGGTAACAAAACGATGTATGCTTTGAAAGGCAATCAAGTGCAACAAGGCTCACTATTTGAATAGAATGGGTAATCAAGGATTTTCAACCGCTGCGTGAAAAAGAGATTGGAAGATTACTTGGGGGGCGACAGCAAAGAGTTGAATTATCTTCTAGAAAGTAAATCTCAAAAAAATGCTTTTGATTTCCTTATGACATCCAAAAAAGGAAAATCTTTTCGGACCGATGGGAATTCCAACGAAGATTTCTATGCATTTGGGCAATATTTATTTTCGCCATATGATGGGGAAATTGTTTCTTTGGTAGACGGTGTAAAAGAAAATATAATGGGTGAAATGAATTCCTTTCATAAGGCTAGGTCTTCAGAACCACATTTGCATTTTCATGTTCAAAATACCGAAAATATGAATGATGCTGAAGGTGTGAAATGTTACTTTGATAAAATAACGGTGGATGGGCAATTAAAAACACA
>JBILRJ010000072.1:0-11271 GCA_044372695.1 Spirosomataceae bacterium | reverse complement strand
GGTTTCACCGCGCCTTTGTGTTAAAAAACCAATGATGTATGAATACAAGGCCATCCATTTTTTTGATTTAAATAAGAAAATAGTAAATTGTGCCACCGAACAACCTTAACCATCTAATATGTCCCTCTCCTACTCCTTCACCGTCTCAGACCACCTAGGCAACACCCGTGTGGTAGTAGATGAACAAGGGCAAGTCCAACAAAAGAACGAATACGGGGAAGAGAGAAGAGAGATGCTTCGACAAGCTCAGCAACCGGGCAAGAGAGAAGAAAAGAGAAAATTTTGTAGTAACCGGTATCAACTACCAAGACTACGGCGCGCGGATGTACCAAGCGGAATTAGGTAGGTGGAATGTGGTGGATCCGCTGGCACATATGAGAGTATCGTGGACACCGTACAATTTTTGTCGAAATAACCCAATTAACAATACCGACCCTACTGGTGCTTTAGATGCTCCTATCTATGATGAGAATGCAAACTTTTTAGGTACAGATGATGAAGGTTTACAAGGGAAAGCCATTGTAATGAATAAAGACAACTTTAAACAAGGAATGTCTCACGATGATGCACTAAGTAAAAGTTTAGGAGCTGAAGGGCTAAAAGGAGATGGAGCTCTAACAAAATTGACATACCATTATAATGGATTAAAAACTAGACCTGATTATGATGGTCACCTAACTTTAGATGAAGCAAATAAATGGTACAGAGAGGGAGGCGGAAAACCTTTATATACTTCATTAGCCAAAATAGATTTATCAGGTATTCTTTGCTTTAGGCGAAAATTATGTTGGCGAAAAGGGGAGTTTTAACCTTCTATTAAATAGTAATTCTTTAAACGATGGATTGGTTTACGGAAGTATAACATTAAAGAGGTATCCAGACCATCAAGTTAGGGCATATGCAGATCGTTATGATTTTGAAATGCACAATCCTTGGAATCCATTGAACTGGCCAAGAAACGGTGAAACTGTAATTGGTAGAAATGTAGCAGGAGACGGACAAAAATTTAATATCAACATTTACGGCAGTAAAAAACTAACTCCAATCTTGCCTTGGATAAAATAGTGGTTATGAAAACGATTAAATTTTATGTGTCAACAAGTTTATTAATTGCATTAATTTTGCAGAGTTGTAGTAGTGATTATACAAAAAATTTGGGGAATGGTTATTTTTATAGATTTGAAGCGAGTGATTTAAGAGACATACATAGCGAGAATGCTAATGGGGGAGAAATTACTGCCGATGTTGTCTCTTATGATTTTGATGATGATTTTATTATAGCCAAGCAAAAACCGAAATTACCACAAGACCCATTATACGATAAAGATTACAAATATAACAGAGGCGATAAAGAGTTCTATATTGGTTAATTGTAAAAAATGAAAATCTTGTTTTAGGACCATTGAATCTTGAAGAGTTTAATATCCAAAGAAGTAACCAAAAAGTTCCGGATAAATTAGTATTTAAATAAAGCATAAAAAAGCCACTCATTGAGTGGTTTTTTTGGTTTACAAGTAATCCTGTAAAAGCACTTCTATTTCTTTATCGGAGATAGTATCTTTTTCGCCTTTGTTATAGATGGAAAGTAGGAAAACCGTTTCATCAATAATTTTCACAAAAGATATAAGCCTTGCACCGCCAGACTTCCCTTTATTTTTAGCAGCAATAGCAAGGCGTATTTTATAAACATCATTGCCTAAAGGCGTTCCAGTGGTTGGGTTTTCGGCAAGTTCTTTGCCAAGTTCTACAATTTCAGTACGAAGCGAAGCATATTTTTTAATGAGTTTTTTAGCTTCCTTTTTAAAGTTGTCGGTAAGTTCAATTTTATAACTCATTCAAAAAATCATTTAAAGAAGTGGTTTTTAATTTGCCTTTTTTAATCAATTGCATTTCCTTAAAACCTCTTTTTAAATTGCTTACAATCTCATCTTTTGTGGGCTCATCATCCGTTTCAATTTTTTTAACGTAATGCAGGTTTTTAGCCAGTTCTACAAAGTGGCTATATTCCTTATCAGTTGTATATACAGTTACGTGTCTCATTTTTTTGAATATTGAATGTGCGTTCTAAATATGATTGAATACAGCTACCAAATTTATCATAAAAAATCAATTATATATCCATTTGCCTATAAGTAAACTTGAATTATTTGAAACAGAAATAAAAAACAGCAAGTTTTTCCATTTTAATTCACCACGCCTTTGTGTTAAAAACCAATGATGAATGAAGACAAAGCCATCCATTTTTTTGATTTAAATAAGAAAATAGTAAATTGGGCTACCTAATCGACCGAACCTTTTCAAATGCGCAACTTTTCCTTCACCCTCTCAGATCACCTAGGCAATATCCGTGTGGTAGTAGATGAACAAGGGCAAGTCCAACAAAAGAACGAATACGGGGAAGAGAGAAGAGAGATGCTTCGACAAGCTCAGCAACCGGGTAAGAGAAGAAAGAAAATGGAAAATATGTTGTGGGTTATTTTCGCGTCAAAGAAAATTTTAATACACTTGAATATTCGGATATGACTGAAACCTGTGCCGCTTTTATTAAACGAGAAATTGAAGATATTAGAAAGAGTTAAATAAAAAAAAAGCCTTGAATTCGTGGGGGGCTTTTGCTATTTTACACTAAACAACCTCACCCCCTCCAAAAACCGAAAATCCTTGATGTTAAGTGTGTAAAGTTCTAGATTATGTATGATTGCGGTAGAAGCAATAAGGGCATCGGGTAGGGAAAGTTTATGAGACAAGGCGTATTTTTCAATTAGTTCCACAGCCATTGTTGATATGCTTGTTTCTAAAGGTATAACGGTTAGTTTGTTTAAATCCTTACGGATAATTTGTAGTTCTCTTTTATTTCTTGCCCCATACAAAAGTTCAGCACAGGTAACATCCGAAATTGCTAAATTATGCTGCCCAATGGATTTTATTGAATTGATAATAGCTAAATTATCTTTGTAAATTTCAATGAAGATATTTGTATCGCAAAGTATCATTTATTCCTTTTCCAAGCTTGAGTACGAAGTTCATTAGCATCCATTGGGTAATCTTTCCAAAGACCAGCAGAAAGCGAAAAATCAGTTTTCTTTTTAGCTTCATCAGGACTTGATTTTAGTTCAGCCTCAATATCCCATAACTTTAAGAAATGTAGTAAAGCATCCATTTTAGATTGCTCAATATCCTTTTTTAAAATGAGTTGTTGCATACATTATTGTGTTAATATGAATAAATCACATTGGTAAAATTAAGTAAAATACTTTCAAGGATATTTCTCAAGTTTTTAATTATTTCATCAAAAAAACACTACTCTTTTTATATTTAATGAAATATACCTTCCAAAATATTTTGTCAAATTTATCATAAAAAATCAAATAAACGCTGATTCAATTATCTGTTAACTTATTTTATTAAAATCGGTTGTTTGACCTCCGTCCTCCGCCAAGCTCAGGAACCTAGGAAGAGAGAAAATGGGAAGAGATAAAACGTGAAAAGAGCAGAAGAAAAACATCTCATAATTCATCATCACAACCGATAATTCATTTAGATTCGTCTTAGTTAACTCACCGAACCTATTTTTTTTGAACTACAAGTTCATTCATGTTACACACTCGGCACAGCAAAGCGCAAGTATCACCTTTAAGCGCTTCCCTCCTATGTCTTTAATTTAAATTAACTACAGCCGTGGAATCCGTTCCAATTTCCCCGCTGCAACTGAAATCAAATTGGAAGTTTTCAGGCTTGGTGAAGGGCATTTTTTTATAGCCGTCTGTGGCCAATTCGGAATCCGCATAGACTTTGGTCATAAATTTGGCATAAACGGGCATGGCCATTTTGGCTCCTTGGCCTAAGGCAAGACTTCTGAAGTGAATACTTCGGTCGTCCCCTCCTACCCATACACCCGCTACCAACTTTTGGGTAACACCCATGAACCAACCATCTGAAAAATTAGAGGTCGTTCCTGTTTTAGCGCCTATCTCATTTCCAGCAACAATCGGAGTTCTTTTCAAACCTTCAGCTGTCCCCAAAGGCTCCAAAACAGCCCCTTGTAGCATGTATGTCATCAAATAAGCCGTTTCAGGCTTAATAGCAGCTTTGGCTGTTGGAGAAAACTCTTTCAAGACATTTCCTACTTTATCCGTAATTTTCACTATCAACAAAGGATCAATTTTTTCACCCCCATTGGCCAAAGTGCTGTAAGCAGAAACCTGCTCATAAACTGATACTTCAGATGCTCCCAAGCACAAAGAAGGGCCTTCGTACAATGGACTCGTAATTCCTGCTTTGTGGGCGAAATCAGCAATTTTTTGTGGACCTAATTCCTTCATCAACTTAGCAGAGATGGTATTGATCGATAAAGCCATTGCCCTTCTCAATCGGAGTTTCTCATAGGAATATTTGCCATCTGAATTTTGCGGAGTCCAAGTTGCACCTGTTAAACCATCCTCCTCGCCAAAAGTAACCGGTTCATCAATCAATTCATCACAAGGTGTGGCTACTTCATTTTCTATCGCAGCCCCATAAACAAATGGTTTAAAGGTAGAGCCCGGTTGTCTTTTACTTTGAGAAATGTGATCAAACTTGAAATATTTGTAATTGATTCCGCCAATATATGCTTTCACATGGCCGTTCGTGGGGTCCATGGCCATAAATCCACAGTTTAAAATACGTTTGTAATACCGCAAAGAATCCATCGGACTCATCGTTGTATCAATGTCGCCCTGATAAGAAAACACCGACATTTTAATCGGCCGGTTAAGTTCTTCCCAAACCTTGTATTCATCGTTGTTGTAAGCATTCATCAATTCCTTAAAACGTTGCGTACGTTTCATGGCATCTTTGATAAACCCTTTGATTTCTTTCATCTCCTCATTAACCCAGGGGTTTCGTCCTTTCCAATGGCTATTGAACAAAGATTGTTCGGCTTTCATGTGCTCCTGAACAGATTCCTCGGCATATTTCTGCATCCGCGAGTCGATGGTGGTATGGATTCTCAAACCACTGGTGTAGAGATTAATTTGTTGATCTTCAGGCCGATCTTGATTGATATCTTTGATGATCGCCAGAACTTGCTTGCGAATCAATTCTCTGAAATATGGCGCAGTGCCAGTATTGTGATTTTCAACTTTAAATTTTAGATCAAGAGCGTTTTCTTTCAACTTTTCAGCTTCCTCTTCCGTGATGTAATCATATTTAGCCAATTGCCCCAAAACCACATTTCTTCTTTCCAAAGTTTTGTCAGGTCTCAATCGAGGATCGTATAAAGAGGGATTTTGCAACAATCCGATCAAAGTCGCCGCTTCGCGGATCGTTAAATCTTTTAATTCTTTTTGAAAATACGTTTTTCCCGCTACTTGAATACCAAAAGCATTATTTCCAAAACTCACCTCATTGAGGTACATGGCCATTATTTCCTGCTTGGTATATCTGCGCTCCAATTTGATTGCCAAGATCCATTCTTTGACTTTCGCAATCACCGTTTTTAATCCCCCAACTTTCATTAAAATCCCGATGTAAACTGGATCCTCTTCGCCAAATTCAATGGTTCTGGTATTAAATAAATTTTTAGCCAATTGCTGTGAAATAGTACTGCCTCCGCCCGAAGTTCCAAAAGTAGCAGCCACCCGCATCATGGATCGAAAATCAATTCCTGAATGTGAGGTGAATCGAGCATCTTCCGTAGCCATCAAGGTATTTACAACCGTTAAGGGAAGTGATTCAAAATCAACAGGATTTCTATTTTCTCTGAAATACTTACTGATTTCTTGTCCATCCTCGGAAATGATCAAAGACGCTTCCTGACTGGTAGGATTTTCCAATTCTTGCAAACTTGGCATTCCACCAAATAGCCAAAGAAAGTTAAAATTGACTGCCAAGATAAACAGAATCGATGCTAACGTAGTGCCAATAAAAAACTTGTAGGCAAATCGAATGATTTTCTGGTAAGTACCTGCTTCAAATTCAATCATAATTACCGTTTATTTTGATTAATTGCATTTAATAAATCACGAGCATTAACAGACAAAGGACTTTTAGGAAAGGTCTGCAAAAATATTTTTAACATATTTTCATAGGCGACAAGGTCTCTTTGCTCCCCTTTATTCAGCGCCTTCAAAAAACTTATTTTATCATCTAAATTACTTCCCGGAAATTGTTGTTCAATTTCTAAACATTGTAAATAAGATTCCGAGAATTTTTTTGATTGATAATTAAAATACGCTTTTTCATAGGCTTTTTGGGCCAAAATTTCTTTTCCTTCGCTCAAGTTACCATTTTCCATTTTAAGAATGAGCGACTTAAAATGCGACTCGGGATATTTTTCAAATAAGTTTTGTTTAAACTTTTTCTTGACTGAAACGTCATTTAAATTGGTTAGATATAACAAATATAATGCTTCGGGCTCGAAACTTGTATTAGGAAATTCTTTCAACAATCGGAGAAAAGACGAATTTGCTAATTCATTGTCGTTAATTTCTAGCTTACTAAATTTACCTAGATCAAAGACAGCACTTTCTTGTCTTTTCTGCAACTTATTCTTTTCGAGTTCTGTTCTAGGTATTTTCGACAACCAAGTCAAGAATGGATCACCAGAATTCAAAAATTTGTCTGTTTTCGCCAAGTCATTTTCGGCTTTTTTATCCGAGTTTTGCAGGGTTTTTTCTGGCTTGATATCAGACAAGGAATTGAGCGATTGATCCTTGTTTTTACGATTCCAATGGTCCTCTAAATTACGATTAGGCCATTTATTATTGAATTCTTGTTTGCCAAAAATTCGTACTGCGTCATTGTAAAAATAAAAACTTTGCTGCTCTGGGCTACTTGGTCTACGGGTAAATGTAACAGTGGAAACTGGCTGAACAATGGCCTTTTTAAGTGTCAAAGTGTCTTTTGGTTGATGTTTTCGAGCTTCCATAACTTCAAAAATCTTTCTCAATTCCTCGTCGCTTTTGGTAGAAAGAACCATCAGTGAATCCTCTAAATTAATTTTTTGATTCAAAGCCCCAAACTCATGCCAAACCTTTTTTAACCTTTGAGCTTTACCAAAGTCCATGTGTGAACTATTCAAATAAGTAGCCGCACTGTCATAATATTTTTCGGCCTGATCAAATTTTTTGATTTTTTTGGCAAACAAATCTCCCAACTGAAGATAAAGCACCCCCTTATCTGAATTATTTTCAGCTCCTTTTTCCCAATAATATTGAGCTTGTGCAAAATCATTTTTTTCATAAAAAATTTGACCCATTGCAACATAAATAAGTGCTTTATTATCTTGATTTTTAGGTTCATTTAACATCCGAGATAACTCATCCAAAGAACCTCCGAGCGCGTTGTTGCTGATCTTCGAATGAAATTGCAAATCGTAGCTCGGTTTATTTTTATCAACTTTCTTGAAATACTCGCTGGCCAAACTGTATTTTTTTTCTTCTTGGAACAATTGCCCTAGAATGTAAAGTAGTCGTGCTTTTTCATTTCCAGACTTCATCAAAGGCAAAGTTTGCTCAATGATGGCAATAGCTATCAAATTTTCACCTTTTTTCTGATGAAGAAAGGCTTTGCTCAAATAATAGTTGATCTTCTGCTTTTTATTGAGCGATTGCTCTTGAATGATTTCTGCTACTTTTTCTGCCAAGGTAACATCCTTTTCAAAAATGTAAATTTGATACAAAGAAATCAATGAATTGATTTGAGATTCCTCGTCATGATCGATGGAATTAACATATTTAAATGTTTCAATCGCATTTTTGTAATCATGTTGTAAAATCCTTCCATTGCCAATCAAGACATAGGCGTCATCAATGAAATGTGAATTTTGATGTCGATCAATGGCAATGGACGCTTTCTTAATGATTTGATCAATTTCTGAGGCATATTTTTTGAGCGTAACTGAATCAAATTCGGAAATTATGGGAAGCGTTTGTAGATAATTATCTGTTTTTTCCTCTGAGAGCTTCTTCTTAACACCTTTTTCCAATCTTTCAGCCTGCCAAATGGCATTATATTTGGCGTTGATGTTGTGAAACGCAACAGCAAGCGGTTTAGTGCTGTATTGCGAACAAGACCAAGTTAATGTAAGTACAAAAAATAAGGCTAGGAATCGAAACATTCTATTAAAATCAAAATTCACTAAATTTACCATTTATCTTAACGAAAAAAGGATAAATTTAGCTTTCAAGTGCAAAAATAATATAATTTGATGAATCCATATCAAAGATTTTTGGGTGCTGCCTTTCAAATGCTGGCAACCATTTTACTGGGCGTTTGGTTAGGTACCTATTTGGATTCCTATTTTGAAACGCAAAAACCTTGGTTTACCATTTCAGCCTCATTAATTTTCATTGCGATTGCCATGTTTGCTTTAATCAAAAGTTTACCCAACGAAAAATGATTGGACGGGAAGAATAAATATCCTGGATGAAAGCCAAAAAAATCCATAAGACCCACATTTTCTTTGTGCCTTAGGCGCTCGTTTCAGGATAAATTCCAAAGGTTCTAATTTATGGCGACTAATTTTTTCTATTAATAACCAATGAGTAATAACGCGAATTATGGGTTAAAAAACATTTGGATCATTGGTTATAAAAATTTATTTATGGCCAAGGCTTAATCCTAACGAAAGATTTGAACGAAGCGGTAGGCGGAGCTTTGACAATGCGCATGGGCCATGTGCGACAGGGTCAAAGAAAATAGCCGATAGCGGAGTGAAAATCGGTCAATCAGCTCCAGCTGACTGATTCGTCTTGGATTAAGCTAAAGAAAAAAGTTTTTTTGTTTCTTTTTTTTCAAAAAAAGAAATGCCATAGAAAAAGAATTAGCCCATAAATTGTATTTCTATCAAAAAAATAGGGAAATAGCGAATTCCAATTCGCTTTTAAACAAACGTTTAGAACAAACCCTAATAATAATTTCAACTCTTAATTCGCATTAATAACCAATAACTAACAACTAATAGCTAAATTAGTAGTTAAAATCATTTTTTCGTGTTTGAGGAACGTAAGCGCATTATTTTCTTGTTCTTTATTGTGATTGCTGCAATTTTTATTGCCAAGCTTTTGTATCTACAAGTTTTTGATGATACTTACACAAAGGCGGCGGACAACAATGCGATTAGAAAGATCATACAAGTGCCCTTCCGTGGTGAGGTGTATGATCGAAACAAAAAGCTCATCGTTTACAATACGCCCATTTATGATTTGTACGTAATTCCAAGAAAAGTGATATTGAAGGACACCAGTCGGTTTTGTCAACTCTTCGGTATCACCAAAGGTTTTTTTGACACCACCATGCGTCAAGCAAAAGCCTATTCGAGGGTAAAACCCTACCTTTTTCTTAAGCACTTATCCAAAGAAGATTTTGCCAGAGCACAAGATGCGATGGTTGATTTTCCGGGATTCTCCTTTCAAACAAATGCCTTTAGGACCTATCAGTACAAGGCTTTATCCAATGCGCTGGGTTATGTCGCTGAAATAAATCCAGAGGCTTTGTTGGAACAAAATAGTGAATACTACAACCAAGGTGATTTTGTGGGGGTTTCGGGATTGGAATATTTTTATGAAGAATCTTTGAGAGGACAAAGAGGCATAAAATACCGCATGGTCAATAGCAATGGCATCGAAAAAGGAGATTTCAAATCTGGGAAATTAGATATCCAACCTATTGCAGGCGATAATTTATACACAAGTATCGACATCCAAATGCAACAATATGCGGATAGCTTGATGCAACACAAAGTCGGAAGTGTGGTGGCCATTGAACCCGCAACAGGAGAAATTTTGGCGATGGTATCCGCCCCATCCTATGATCCAAGTTTGCTTGCCGGTCGAAATTTTTCCAAATATTATCAAACATTGGCATTAGACCCAATGAAACCATTGCTTAATCGGCCACCTTCGGCATATTATAGGCCTGGATCAACTTTTAAATTAATTCAAGCCTTGGTAGGTTTGCAATTGGGCGCATTAACTCCCAATTCTGTTTTTACACATGCTGGTTCGCCTGTCAAATGTCACGTACACAACACTTCCCACAATGATTTGCATAATGCCATACAATGGTCATGTAACCCCTATTTTTACCATGCATTTCGGAAAATATTGTATGATCAAACACAAGGAAACACCTATCAACGTTCGGCACAAGGATTACAAAGATGGTCCGAATTGGTAGCAAATTTTGGAATAGGTAGAAAATTGGGCGTTGATTTGAGCAATGAAAAAAAAGGTAATTTGCCGAATGTGGAGTATTACAATAAAATATATAAAGGAGAAAACACTTGGAAGTTTTCCAATATTTATTCTTTAAGCATTGGAGAAGGGGAATTGGTGGTGAGTCCCTTAAAAATGGCCAACGTAGCCGCTATAATTGCCAACAGAGGTTGGTACATCCCACCTCATATTGTAAGAGGTGTTGGCGAGTCTAGAATCATAGACCCTTTTTATCAAACAAAAATACCTGTAGGGATTGATGCCAAACATTTCGGAGTGGTAATTCAAGGGATGAAAGATGCCGTTCAACATGGAACAGTTGGATCGGATGGCCGAATTCCTGACATTGAAATGTGTGGAAAAACAGGTACCTCCCAAAATCAAAAAGGAAAAGACCACTCCATTTTTATTGCTTTTGCACCGAAGGAAAATCCTAAAATTGCCATAGCTGTTTTTGTAGAAAACGCTGGATATGGAGGTTTTGCCGCCGCACCCATTGCCTCACTCATCATCGAAAAATATTTAAAAGGACGTGTTGACCGTAAAGATGTTGAAACGAAATTCTTGAACATGAGCTACATGTCTAACGTCATGTCTGTTGTAGGATCAAAATCATCCAAAATTAAAACTGATTCCACAAAAAAATGAAGGATAATCAACAAATTGTGAGTCGACTGGATTGGATAAGCGTTGCTTTATACCTGTTGTTCATTTTTGTGGGTTGGTCAAACATCTACTCTGCTGTATATGATCCGGAAGCCCCTTTAGGAATTTTTGATCCATCTTTTTATGAAACCAATGCTGGAAAACAGTTGATTTGGATTGCCACAAGCATGATTTTAATCACCCTGATTTTTGCTTTGGATTTTCGTTTTTTTGAATCATTTGCGACGGCAATCTACGGACTTTTGATACTCAGCTTAATCTTAGTACCATTTCTAGGTGTCACCATCAATGGTTCTCATTCATGGTTCAAATTTGGAGGTACCACGATTCAACCAGCTGAATTTGCGAAAACCGCTACAGCTCTACTACTTGCCAAATACATCAATAACATACAAGTAAATTTGACCCA
>JBILRJ010000369.1:0-2940 GCA_044372695.1 Spirosomataceae bacterium | reverse complement strand
AGGTTGTCAACAAAACCAAGAAAAATATCGAGGATGAAATCGTGGAGATAGGGGAAAAAACGGTGATCGATTTGGGCATTCATGGTCTTCATCCTGAACTAATCAAGATGATAGGAAGAATGCGTTTCCGTTCCTCTTATGGACAAAATTTATTACAACACTCACGTGAAGTGGCCAAACTTTGTGCTACCATGGCGGCTGAGTTAGGGTTAAATGTAAAACTGGCCAAACGTGCAGGACTTCTACATGATATTGGAAAAGTATGGCATGAAGAGCCGGAATTACCTCACGCAGTGTTAGGTATGGAATTAGCCCAAAAATACAAAGAGCATCCAGAGGTTTGCAATGCAATTGGTGCTCACCACGATGAAATTGAGATGACTTCCATGATTTCTCCTATCATCCAAGTTTGCGATGCCATATCAGGTTCTAGACCAGGTGCTAGACGTGAAATGATGGAATCATACATGAAGCGATTAAGAGACTTAGAAACATTGGCTACATCGTTTGATGGCGTTCAAAAATGCTATGCCATTCAAGCTGGGCGTGAACTAAGAATCTTAGTAGATTCTGAAAATGTGAGTGATGAAAAAGCTTCGAACTTATCGTTTGATATTTCTCAAAAAATTGAAAAAGAAATGCAATATCCTGGTCAAATCAAAGTAACGGTCATCCGTGAAATGAGGGCAGTGAATTTTGCTAAATAAAAAAATATCCAATATTTTTACAAGCGTTGATTTCCAAAGAAGTCAACGCTTTTTTTAGCCCCCTACAATAATCCATGAAAATTATATCACCTTCAAGCATTGAAGAATGGCAATTGTACTATCAACTCCGATTTACAGTATTGCGAGAGCCTTGGAATCAAGCACCAGGAAGTGAAGTATTATCCGATGAAAAGGAAGCCATACACGCCATGGTTATTAGCGATGGGATTGCCGTAGGTGTAGCTAGAATGCATGAATCTAGTCCTAATCAGGGTCAAGTTCGATGCGTGGCAGTAGCACAGGATCAGCAAGGCAAAGGAATTGGGAAAATACTTATGGCTCATTTAGAGAAAATAGCCAAGGAAAAAAAATGGAAAGAAATAATACTAGAAGCTAGGGAAAATGCTGTTCCTTTTTATCAAAGTTTAGGCTACCAAATAAGCAAAGAATCTTATTTGCTTTTTGGAGAAATTCAACATTATACCATGCATAAAAAATGGTGACCTGAAAACAGATCACCATCCTAATTTCATAAATAAAATTCTCTTAATGCGAATGCTCTAATCCTTGGGCACTTGGAATTTGATTAAATTCGATCCCATGTTTTTTGGCATCCTTGAAAGCCTCTTTTGGCTTGATGCTTAAAATTTGAAATAACTCTTGATCTGATTTAGCATCAGGATTGGGTGTAGTTAAAAGTACATCTCCAGAAAAAATGGAATTAGCACCTGCCATAAAGCAAAATGCTTGTCCCTCATAATTTAATTCCAATCTTCCTGCTGATAATCGAACCGCTGACCGAGGCATCATGATTCGAGCCGTAGCAATAACCCTTACCAAATCCCAAACAGAGGCTGTCGCCTGGTTTTCGAAAGGTGTACCTTCCACAGGAACAAGATTATTAACAGGAACTGATTCTGGATGCTCAGGTAAATTAGCCAAAGTCAATAGCATCCCAATTCGATCTGCAGCACTTTCTCCCATACCGATGATCCCCCCTGAACAAACAGAAATTTTTGCTTTTCGAACATTTCCCAATGTTTCCAAACGATCTTGATAAGTTCGGGTTGAGATGACATCTTCATAATATTCTTCACTGGTATCAATGTTGTGGTTATAAGCATATAGACCAGCATCTTTTAGCTTTTCAGCTTGCTCCTCTGATAACATGCCCAATGTACAACAAACTTCCATTCCCAAAGAATTAACCCCCTTGACCATGTCCAAAACCTTGTCAAAGTCTTTGTTATCTCGCACCTCTCTCCACGCTGCTCCCATGCAAAAACGAGAGCTTCCATTATCCTTGGCCCTAACAGCCGCAGAAATCACTTCTTCATAGGGTAATAATTTCTGTACTTTAACATTGGTATGGTACCGAGCTGCTTGAGAGCAATAAGAACAATCCTCAGGGCATCCTCCAGTTTTAATCGACAATAAAGTACTTATTTGAACTTCATTTGGATCATGGAATTGACGATGAACCGTCGCAGCTTGATACACTAAATCCAAAAACGGTTGATGAAAAATTTCCTCAACTTCTTTTCTTGTCCAATTATTTCGAATCATATTTTATAAATTTCATCAAAGATAAAGCTGAATTACTGATTTTAAAGGAAAATACTATTCAAATTCCATCATAAATGGCATCATTGTTAAATAACCCTCTCTTTTCTTCATTCGCTCTAGCTCCCAAATGGATTTAGCCCACGGCAAATTAGATTTTAAGAATCGCGCCTCCAAGGAAGTTTCTGAAGTTGCTTCTTCTAGAATTTCATCCAAAAAGGATTTTGCCTTTGGGTAAACCACCACCTTATATGCACCAGCTTTAATTTTTGCTTTTTTAGCTGCAAGTTCGATGGCTTTATCTAAACCACCTAATTCATCAACTAAACCTAATTCCTTGGCTTGAATTCCCGTCCATACACGTCCACCAGCTAAAGATTTCAACTTCTCTACCGGCATTTTTCTGCCCGAAGCAGCCTTTGAGGTAAATGATTCATACCCTTGATTCACCATGTTTTGAACAACCGATTTTTCAAAGTCAGACATTTGTCCGAGTGAAGTCATAAAACTTGAATTAGCATGAGTATTTACATGATCTTGAGTTATTCCTAATTTATTTTTAAAGAAATTATCCAAATTCAACCATTGAGCAAAAATACCAATAGATCCTGTAATCGTAGTTGGTTGAGCCACGATGGCATCCGCCCCCATGGCCATGTAATATCCTCCT
>JBILRJ010000071.1:0-11305 GCA_044372695.1 Spirosomataceae bacterium | reverse complement strand
TTAAAGGGTTTTATCAGGATTTTTGGTCGCAATCTAAACCCCAAATCATCCTATCTGGTAAAGTAGGAGAGCATGAAATAAACTTATTGAACCAAACAATTGGACAATTAAGCCTGAAAATAAACACGCAAAAAAAATCCTATAGCAATACCTTAACAACAGAAAAACGAGTCTATCATTCCAAAAATGGGGCCATTCAAAGCTCCATTCGTATGGGTAAATTAGGGATGACCCGTCAAAATCCAGATTACTTCAAATTCAACGTACTAAATACCATCTTAGGTGGTTATTTTGGATCAAGATTGCAAAAAAACATACGGGAAGAAAAAGGCTTTACTTACGGTATTTCATCCTCCATGGTTCCCTTACATCGTGCAGGATATTGGGTTGTGGGTACGGATGTAAACAAAGACAATGCCGAAGAAACTATTTCAGAAATTCGAAAAGAAATCAAGTTACTTCAAACGGATTTAGTCCCAGACACTGAATTGGCACTGGTCAAAAATTATTTGATGGGAAGTTTCATAGGGGAACTTACCCAAGCATTTGACATAGCAGAAAAAGTGAAAATAATCCAGTTAGAAAATTTAAACAAACATTTTTACGATGAATTTCAAGATCAAATCTTGACATGCAAGGCGCAAGAATTGAGAGATTTAGCCAATCAATACTTGAACCTTGATGAAATGACTGAAGTAATTGTTGGCTAAATTAGAATCTAGCCAACTCTTTGAATTCTTGTACACGTGTTTCTAATTCAGATTCCGTAATTTGTAACAAACGTTCGGTACCAAATTTTTCTACACAAAACGAAGCCATAGCAGATCCGTAAACAACTGCCTTTCTCATACTTTCAAAAGAAACATCATCTACCTTGGCTAGATATCCAATGAATCCACCCACAAAAGTATCACCTGCACCTGTTGGATCAAATACTTCTTCTAAAGGAATTGCAGGACAATAAAACATCTCATCGCCCTGAAACAACAAAGCTCCATTCTCTCCTTTTTTGATGATCAATGTCTTAGGTCCCATCGCCATGATCAATTTCGCTGCAGTACGTAAAGAATATTGATCCGAAAGCTGACGAGCTTCCTCATCGTTGATACACAAGACATCAACCATCGTAAGTACCTTCTTTAAATCTTCCATGGCTACGTTCATCCAAAAATTCATGGTATCCATCACAATTAATTTCGGGCGATTTTTAAGCCCTTTGATTGCGTCAATTTGTACTTGAGGAGTTAAATTACCCAACATCAAATAAGCACAATCTTGATAGGATTCTGGAATTTGCGGTTGAAAATCCGCTAAGACATTCAGTTCAGTCACCAAAGTATCTCTTGAATTCATGTTGTTGTGGTATTTACCAGCCCAAAAAAAAGATTTTTCCCCTTTTCTAATCTGCAATCCGTCTAAATTAATGTTTTTAGATTCTAAGGTCTGAATGTATTCCTGCGGAAAATCATCTCCCACTACGGCCACCACATTCACTTTAGGAACAAAAAAAGCAGCAGATAAAGCAATATAAGTACAAGATCCCCCGATGATTTTGTCGGTTTTCCCGTAAGGGGTTTCTAATGCGTCGAACGCAACGGTTCCAATGGATAATAAGCTCATGTTTGTGAATTTAGCCAACTTTAGGACAACGACTAAAAGGCTGATTTGGATTAAATAATAAACGGTAAGTAATATAAGTTTTATCGTTTGTTGCACCTAATTGAGAAACAAAACGCAACATTTTTGGATTAAAATCGCCTACCCAATTCATGTCCATAGTGGTGTATGGGTAAAAAGGATTTTCTCGGCCAGCCCTTCTAAATCGTAGTGCTATGGCAGATTCTACTCCTTTTCCTTGATGCTCAGGTACAACCCCAAAAATCAAACCACAGGTACGAGTCAGCGTGCCTTTCAACTTAAGCAATAAAAATTTAATCATTCCCCAAACATTCAATTTGCCATTTAAATGTTTTACGATTTGATTCAAATCTGGTATTACTATAAAAAACGCTACGGGTTCCCCATCCGTGGTGTAAGCAAACCACAGCAATTGTTCATCTAAAATGGGCTTCATTTGTTTGACCAATTTTTGAGATTGTTCGGAACTCATCTCCTTTACACCTGGGAATTTGGCCCAAGCAGCATTGAAAATTATGCGAAAATCTTCTGCATATTGAGGCAGTTTCGATTTTTCGATGTGACGGAACTCATAATATGGATTTTGATAAATACGTTCGGCTTTTTCTTCAATCGCGGCAGTAACATTCGCGTTACGAATGGAGGATACAAAAACCAGCTGTTGAAAATAATCTTTGAATCCATAATTTTCAAAAAAATCGATGTAATAAGCCTTTGTCCAAGGCATTTTATAGGTAGGTTCAAATTCCCAACCTTTGATCATTAAACCCCAAAAACTATCTCTTTCTCCAAAATTGATTGGACCATCCATGGCTTCAAAACCATGATTTTTCAACCAATTTTTACAAGCATCAAATAACATGAAGGCTGCCTTTTCATCCTCAATACACTCGAAAAAACCCATCCCTCCTGTCAATTGAGTATCTTTCCCTTTTTCCTTATTGTCGTAAAAAGCTGCTACCCTACCAATGATTTGATCCGTATTCGAAAACAAAATCCAACGAATGGCATCTCCATGTTTGAAATGTGGATTTTTCTTTGGGTCAAAAATGGAGTTAATGTCATGATCTAAAGGACGAATCCACTGTGAATCATTGGCATAAAGTTTCACGGGAAATTCTAAAAACGCTTTTTGAAGCACTGAATCTGTGCCGACTTCCTTTAAATACATAGAATTAATTATAAAAAACAAAGATAATGGATAGATTCGACCTAACCGAACAAATCAAATTTTGAAGGATTAGATATTTGATTCCACAATTTAAATTTTAATTAGTAATTTTAAATCCTTCTAAGAAATCTAAAAATCAAGAAGGTTTTAATTCTATGCAGCCCCTTAAAATTTATAATACCTTACGTAGAGAAAAAGAATTGTTTGAAGCAATCAATGCTCCTTATGTTGGATTATATGTTTGCGGTCCTACCGTTTACAATTATGTCCACTTAGGCAATCTAAGAACTTTTACTTCATTCGATATTTTACATCGCTACCTGAAACACATCGGGTATCAAGTACGGTACGTTAGAAACATCACAGATGTGGGGCATTTAGTCGGAGATGGTGATGAGGGAGAAGACAAAATCGGGAAAATGGCTAAATTAGAAAAGCTGGAACCAATGGAAATTGTTCAAAAATTCACCAATGATTTCCACGATGTTCTCAAACAATTCAATTTATTGCCACCGAGCATCGAACCCACAGCTACAGGACACATAGTCGAGCAAATCGAGGCAGCTCAAACCTTGATTCAAAAAGGTTTAGCTTACGAATCAAATGGATCGGTGTACTTTGACATACAAAAATACAATCAAGAAGGCGGAGATTATGGCCAATTATCGGGCCGAGTTTTAGAAGATTTACTGAGCGAAACCAGGGATTTAGACGGTGTAGGAGAAAAAAGAAATCCTTTGGATTTTGCCTTATGGAAAAAAGCATCCCCTGAGCACATCATGCGATGGCCTTCCCCTTGGGGAGAAGGCTTTCCGGGCTGGCATTTGGAATGCACTTGTATGAGCCATAAATATCTGGGAGATACTTTTGATATCCATGGTGGCGGAATGGACCTGAAGTTTCCACACCATGAATGCGAAATTGCTCAGGCCAAAGCGACCTATGGACACACACCTGCTAATTATTGGATGCATACCAACATGCTTACGGTGAATGGACAAAAAATGAGCAAATCATTGGGGAATTCATTCTTACCCTCCGAATTGTTTTCTGGAAATCATCCACTTTTGGAACAAGCCTACAGTCCCATGAGCGTACGTTTTTTCATGCTTCAATCGCAGTACAGAAGTACCTTGGATTTCTCCAATGAAGCATTAAAAGCAGCTCAAAAAGGCTATAAAAAATTAGCCAACGGTTTGAAAATCATCAAAAATTTGGAATATCCAAATGATATTGCCGACATGGAAGCCAGTAAACATGATGAGGAAATCTCATTGGCGATTCAAGGCTGCTACGATGGATTAAATGATGACCTAAATACGGCCGTAACCATTGCCAATTTGTTTAATTTATTGAAAAAAATCAATCAGTTACAAACTGGACAAGTAGGTTTTGATCAAATCAGTAAAGCAGGATTCAAGCAATTAAAATCCAGTTTTACCGAAATACTCGAAGATATTTTAGGGATTACCGAGGAAACTCCTGCAAATTGGGAAGAAATGAGTAAAGGTTTACTAGCCCTTTATAAGCAATTCAAAGAGAATAAGCAGTACGATAAGGTGGATGAAATTCGTTCGACCTTTAAATCAATGGGATTGTTGATCAAAGACCTAAAGACAGGCATTGATTGGGGATACGAAGAATAAAATAATATGCTACAAAATTTAACACCTACCGTCAGAAATTTAATTCTCATCAATGTGGCTTTATTTGTCCTATCGGGATCATTCATCCCCAAGGAGTTTTTGACGCTGCATTATTTTGAATCGCCAGATTTCAACTTTTATCAACTAGTTACTTATTTATTTGTGCATGCAAATTTCATGCACTTATTGGGTAATATGTTTGGATTGTACATGTTTGGTTCCTTGTTGGAACGGGTTTGGGGTGCCAAACGGTTTCTTTTTTTCTATTTTTTCTGCGGAATTGGTGCTGGAATTTTGTACATGGGCATTCAGCATTTCATTGATTTTGCCGACCTTAGAAGAGCCACCGAATTAGTTTTAGCAGACCCAACATCTGCCAATTTATTGGATTATTGGCAGCATTATGGAACAATAAGTCCGACGAACGGTTTATTGAATATTGAATTAGTAAAACAAAATTATTTAGAAGTTGTTAGTACAGGTGTATTGGGTGGAGCGTCAGGTTCAGTGTTCGGAATTTTAATGGCCTATGGATATTTGTTCCCGAATTCCGAAATGTTCTTATTCCCGATCCCTATTCCTATCAAAGCAAAATACTTTGTTAGTGGTTATGGATTGTATGAATTGTACGCAGGAATGCAACAAAATCCAGGAGACAATGTGGCCCATTTCGCCCACATTGGTGGCATGTTTTTCGCCTTGATTTTAATATTTGTTTGGAAAAACGATCGAAAAAATTTCTTTTAAATGAAAAGTATTTGGCAAGACATTAAACTGATATTTCAACAAACTGGCAATGGTTTGATGCAAATAATCGCGGTCAATGTGGCCATTTTTGTCTTGCTCAGTGTGGGTAAAGTGTGTCTATTGTTGGCTGATAAGGGAGCTATTTTCAACGGGTTGTTGGAAAACTTGGCGCTTTCATCTGTTCCCAAAGAAGTACTAACAAAACCATGGACATTGATCAGTTACTTTTTCATCCACATTGAATTATTCCATCTCATTTTCAATATGTTGTTTTTATATTGGTTTGGGCAGATTTTAAGCGACTATTTGGGACAAAAAAAAATTGTTCAACTGTATTTTTTGGGAGGTTTGTCTGGTGCTGTGTTTTATTTATTACTTTTAAACAGTTTTTCGTATTTCATTTCCAAAGGTCCCATGTTGTTAAATGGAGCATCTGCTGGCGTTTATGCCATTGTAATTGGTGCAGCAACTCTAAGGCCAAATTACAAGGTGCATTTGTTTATTTTTGGAGAAGTACGCATTAAATACATTGCCGCGTTTTATGTGATCTGGTCATTCATCGAAACAATTGGAACCAATGCTGGAGGAAACATCGCTCATTTAGGTGGTGCTTTTATGGGATTGTTATACGCCTTGAATTTCCAAAGAAATCAGAAAGTGTACGTAAAAAAAGAATCAAAAGTGTATTCATTTGCCCAAATTGCACAGAAAAAAACAAATGAATTACTTGATTTACCAGACAGCAGCGACATACAAGAAGATGAGTTAAACCAAATCTTAGATAAAATTTCAAGATCTGGATATGAGAGTTTATCTAAGTACGAAAAAAGAAGATTATTTAAAGCAAGTCAAAAAAACGATTAAGCCAACAAAACATTTTTACCTTTGTAGGGTTTTTCATCAACAAATAAATATTATCTATGCAGTTTCAAGCCGGTCCACTTTTGAGTAAGATTCAAAGCCCTAAGGACCTTCGAGGACTACTACCTTCACAACTCCCACAAGTTTGTGATGAGTTGCGTCAATTCATTATCGATAACGTTTCCGTGAATGGTGGTCATTTTGGCGCATCATTGGGGGTAACCGAATTAACTGTAGCATTGCATTATGTATTTAATACGCCAGAAGATCAATTGATTTGGGATGTAGGACATCAGGCTTACGGACATAAAATTTTGACTGGTAGACAAGATAATTTTCACACGAACAGATTATTAGATGGAATCAGTGGATTTCCCAAAAGGTCCGAAAGCGAATATGACGCTTTTGGTGTGGGGCACTCTTCTACGTCCATTTCTGCAGCTTTAGGAATGGCTGTGGCTTCTCGTTACAAAAAGGAATTTCATAAACAACATATTGCGGTGATCGGAGATGGCTCCATGACCGCAGGAATGGCATTCGAGGCCATGAATCATGCTGGGGATATCCCAAATAACATGCTCATCATTTTGAATGACAATTGCATGGCGATTGACCCTAATGTCGGTGCACTGAAGGAGTATTTAACTGACATTACCACTTCTCATACCTACAACAAAGTAAAAGATGAGATTTGGAATTTATTGGGGAAAATGTCCACCTTTGGGAAATCCGCTCAAGAAATTGTTTCTCAAATAGAAAATGGTTTAAAAGCAACTATTCTAAAGCAAAGTAATCTATTTGAATCGTTGAATTTACGCTATTTTGGCCCCATTGATGGCCATGATGTGGATTATTTAACAACGGTATTGAAGGATTTAAAAGACATTCCTGGCCCAAAGATTCTCCATGTCATCACCACAAAAGGCAAAGGTTACTCTTTGGCTGAAAAAGACCAAACCCTGTGGCATGCACCCGGAAAATTCGATAAAATCACGGGGGAAATTCATAAAAAAACTTTCACACAACCTCAAGCCCCTAAATACCAAGAGGTTTTTGGTAATACCTTATTAGAATTAGCAGAAAGTAATCCAAAAATCATGGGCATTACACCAGCTATGCCATCAGGATCTTCGATGAACATCATGATGAAAGCCATGCCAGATAGGGCCTTTGATGTAGGAATAGCCGAGCAACACGCCGTGACTTTTTCCGCGGGTTTAGCCACTCAAGGACTAACGGTATTTTGTAATATCTACAGTTCGTTTATGCAAAGGGGTTATGACCAAGTTGTACATGATGTTTGTTTACAAAATCTCCCAGTCATTTTCTGTTTGGATCGAGCAGGATTGGCAGGAGCTGATGGACCTACCCATCATGGAAGTTATGATTTAGCCTACATGAGGTGCATCCCCAATATGATTGTTATGGCTCCTCGTAATGAACGAGAATTGAGAAATATCATGTTTACAGCTTCTCAAGATTCTTTTAAGGAACTCAAACAAGCCATCACCATCCGATACCCACGCGGCGAAGGAGTTATGCCAACTTGGAGAACGGAATTTGAAAGTATCGAAATAGGCAAAGGAACTCAAGTGATGGATGGCAAAAAAATAGCCGTACTGAGCATTGGCCACATTGGTAATCAAGCCGAATTAGCTTGTCAAGAAGCTAGAAAAAAAGGTTTAGAGCCCGCATTGTTCGATATGCGATTTGTGAAACCATTGGATGCGCAATTGTTGCATGAAATTTTCCAAAATTTTGAATCCATCATTACCATTGAGGATGCAGCCATCCAAGGAGGCTTTGGTTCAGCAATCGCAGAATTCATGGTAGATCATCATTACACCAACAAAATGATTCGTTTGGGTATCCCAGACAGCATCATTGAACACGGTGAACAAATTGAACTTTATCGGGTTTGCGGGATTGATGCAGAAAGTATTTTAGAAAAAATAGAACAAATTTCTGCCCCTATTCAACGTTCGAATGTTAACTAGCCGTTAAATCCTTTTGATTCATACACTCTTATTTAATTGGCATAGTACTTTTCAAAGAAATAATCCCTACCTTTGCACCTTAATTTCCTGGAGTCTAGGAATTTATTTCATTAAAGAGACTAATTTTTATGCTAAGCATTCGCAACATTGCCATCATTGCCCACGTTGACCACGGTAAAACAACCTTGGTTGATAAAATCATTCATGCATCCAAAATTTTTAGAGAAAATCAAGAATTTGGAGATTTGATCCTTGATAATAACGATCTTGAAAGAGAAAGAGGTATCACAATTGTATCCAAAAACGTATCGGTTCGTTACAATGGGGTGAAAATCAATATCATAGATACACCGGGTCACGCCGACTTTGGCGGTGAAGTAGAGCGTGTGTTGAGAATGGCAGACGGAGTTATTTTATTGGTTGATGCATTTGAAGGCCCAATGCCTCAAACTCGTTTTGTGTTATCAAAAGCCATCGCTTTGGGTTTAAAACCGATCGTGATTGTCAATAAAGTAGATAAGGAAAACTGTCGCCCAGACGAAGTGCATGAGCAAGTTTTTGACTTGATGTTCAATCTTGAAGCAACTGAAGACCAATTGGATTTTCCTTGTATTTATGGTTCATCCAAACAAGGATGGATGTCAACGGATTGGCAGAAACCAACAGATAACATCATTCCTTTGTTAGATGCAATCATTGAGCACATTCCAGCGTCAAAGGTTCAAGAGGGTACTCCTCAAATGCAGATTACTTCTTTGGATTATTCTTCATTTGTGGGTCGTATTGCGATTGGACGTTTAGAGCGAGGAACCTTGACCGAAGGCATGCAAATTTCCCTTTGCAAAGCAGATGGCTCAACCAAAAAAATGCGTATCAAAGAACTTCAAGTTTTTGAAGGCTTAGGTAAAGTAAAAGTAGATAAAGTAGAATGTGGAGAAATTTGTGCCGTTACGGGTATTGACGATTTTGAGATCGGAGACACCATCGCTGACGCAGAAAATCCAGAAGCATTAGCACGTATTGCCATTGATGAGCCAACCATGAACATGTTGTTTACCATTAATAACTCTCCATTTTTTGGAAAAGAGGGTAAATTGGTAACATCTCGTCATATTCGTGATCGTCTGTTCAAAGAAACAGAGAAAAACTTGGCCTTAAAAGTTCTTACAACCGAAAGCGAAGATAAGTTCTTGGTATTTGGTCGTGGTATTCTCCACTTGTCAGTCTTGATCGAAACGATGCGTCGTGAAGGTTATGAGTTACAAGTAGGACAACCTCAGGTAATCTACAAAGAAGGAGAAAATGGAGAAAAATTAGAACCAATCGAATCATTGGTTGTAGATGTTCCAGATGAAGTAGCAGGTAAAGTAATCGAATTAGCTACGCAAGGTAAAGGAGAATTGTTGATCATGGAACCTAAAGGTGACTTACAACATTTAGAGTTTAAAATTCCTTCTCGTGGATTGATTGGTTTACGATCAAAAGTATTAACTGCCACCTTCGGAGAAGCCATTATGGCCCACCGTTTCATCTCTTATGAGCCATTCAAGGGACCTATTCCAGGACGTATCAATGGTTCATTGATTTCCATGAACACAGGGCCTGCGATTCCTTATTCGATTGATAAATTACAAGACAGAGGGGTGTTTTTCATCGATCCAGGTGAAGAAGTCTATACAGGAATGGTCGTTGGTGAACACAATCGCCAAAATGACATTGAAGTTAATTTACAGGCATCTAAGCAATTAACCAACATGCGTGCCTCAGGTACAGATTCAAATGTGAAAATTGCGCCTAAATTAAACTTCTCATTGGAAGAATGTATGGAATTTATCCAAAAAGATGAATACCTTGAAATTACTCCAAAATCATTACGTATGCGTAAAATTTTCTTGGATCCGAACGAACGTAAAAGAAACGAGAAAAAATAATACATAACAAATATCCCAAGATGTAGGTTGTAAGATGTCAAAATCAAACAGCCTACATTTTTTTTGTTTTCAAAATCGTAAAGTATCCAATGAAGCTACTGAATTGGCATATCTTCGAAACTCCAACTCCCACTTTTTGCGGTAAAAAGGACTTGGTCCTTGAACAAAATACCAAGTATCCCCTTTCCACGACTTCATCCAATAAGGGTTTTTCCATTTGATCTCTGAACCAAAAAATAGTACATCAACAAGCTGTTTATCAACCTTCTCAGAAGTATTTTGCATGTAGAAGAACACTTTTTGCTGCATTTTCCAACTTAAGTTCACCTTGGCTGGCAGTACTACACAACTTGTATCACGAATGTGATGATAGGCACACAATGGAGAAATATGAGATTGTATCCACGCTCCATCTTGAAACAAGCCTTTGGAACCCAAAATAGTCGCACGATCTCTATGAATTTGAATAAACACCAGATCTTTTTTATAATGGGAAAAGTACAAAAACTGCTGTTTATCGACATGATAGGGAATCCACAAATTGTGGTAGACGACAAGTAGTAACACAATGAATGAATTCAGGTAAAGGAAAAAACTACGTCGATAAAGGTACCAAATCTCCAAGCAGATTAAAATCATTAGTAAGGCGTAGATTTCCCAAAGTTCCATTTGTAAAAATGATATGACAGGATGTACTCCATTAACCACGTAAAACATCAAAGCATGTAACAAATCAAAACTTTTGTCCAAGACATATCCCAGACCAAAATAAAGCTGGTTCAAATGCGCATAAACGAACAAATCTGCGAATGACACAAACATCAAGCCTATTCCCAGTGATACAGAAGAAAGGAGTATAAGTAAGGGGTTTAATAAAAAAAAGTAAAAAGGATGTGGGAGTTGGTGAAAGTAATAAATGACCAAAGGAAGAGTAAATATTTGTGCAGCCACTGCAACCGTACTTAAATCCCAAATTTGTTGGGCGAAAAATCGAATAATCGGCTGTTTAAAGTTGATTTTCACCAAATTAGAAATTCTGGATTGATAAATCAAAAGTCCTAAAACAGCTAAATATGATAACTGAAATCCACTCTGAAATAGTTGATTGGGATCATAGACCAATAATACAAAACAAGAGAAGGCTAAAAGATTAATGGTATTGCGTTGAAAACCAAAACTTTTCGCAAAAAGCATCAAGGAAAACATCCAAGCGGACCTTAAAACTGGAGCAGAAAAACCAGAAATACCTGCGTACAGCCAAAGCAAAATCATCATAATCAAAAAAAATACCCAAGCACCTAGACGACCTTTTTT
>JBILRJ010000366.1:0-2963 GCA_044372695.1 Spirosomataceae bacterium | reverse complement strand
ACTCAGAAGCCGCCGCCCAACAAACCATGGCCTCTTTTCAACACTATTTTAACTCATAATATGCAACGATTCTGTTTAGCCCTTGATTTAATTGATGATGCAGAGCTCATCAGAGAATATGAACAATACCATGCAGCAGGAAATGCTTGGCCGGAAGTTACCCAACATGACATAGATGCGGGAGTTTTAAATATTGAAATTTTCAGAACCGGGAATCGGATGTTTATGATTTTAGAAACGGTAGATGAATTTACCTTTGAAAAAAAGGCTATTTTCGATGCGGGCAATCCAAAAATTGCGGAATGGGAAGAGCTCATGTGGAAATTCCAAAAACCGCTTCCATGGGCAAAAAATGGAGAAAAATGGGTGCTGATGAACCGCATTTTTAAATCTTAAAAAACAATACCTTTATCAACAAATTTATGAAACTCACTTTATCCATTTGCCTCTTTTTATTGGCTTCAAGTCTTATTTTTGGTCAATCCATTGATAAAATCATACTTAAATCGGAAACAGAACGAATAGAGCGTTTTCTTTCATCGGATGATTTGGCAGGAAGAAAACCCTTTACTCCGGGGATTGAAAAGGCAGCACAATTCATTTCCGATGAATTTGCCAAAAATAAATTGGAATTTTTAAGCCCCAATAAATCGTATTTACAAACCTTTCACCTTTACCAAGCGAAATTAATTTCAGCGCAAATCTCATTGGATCAACAAGAGTTTGATCCGAAAAAAGTAGCGGTATTCACCAAAGATGAAAACCTACAAATGGATGAAAAATCGGGCTATCAACAAGCTGAAATAAAAAAAGGGGATAATTTATTTCGAGCTGTTTATCAATTTCTTTCTTCCAAAACTCCTCAAATCGTGTTTGTGGATGAAAGCTTTGCGAATAATTTTGGCAGATTAGTCAATCGGAATCCCTTAAACGAAAAGCAAGTAAATGTGATATTTGTTTTGACGAATAAAATCCCAACTAGTTTTAGTATTCAAGCGAAACATGTCATTCAAACTTTAAACTTATCCAACGTAGTAGCCATGATTCCGGGAAAATCCTTGCCAAACGAGTACGTGATTTTTTCGGGCCATTATGACCATTTGGGAATAGGCAAAGCCATAAAAGGAGATTCCATTTACAATGGAGCAAATGACGATGCAGCTGGCACAACCGCCATGATGATGTTGGCAACTTACTTTAAAAAGAAAAAAAACAATGAAAGGTCTTTGATTTTTGTGGCATTTACTGCAGAAGAAAGTGGTGGATTTGGCGCTAAATATTTTTCGGAGCAACTGAATCCGGAATCTGTCAAGGCCATGTTTAATCTAGAAATGATTGGGACAGAAAGTAAATGGGGTAAAAATAGCGCCTATATAACGGGTTTTGAAAAATCCAGCATGGGGGAAATTTTACAGAAAAACCTAAAAGGCACGAACTTCCAGTTTCATTCAGACCCCTACACCGACCAAAATTTATTTTACCGATCAGACAACGCTACATTGGCTCGATTGGGAGTTCCAGCGCATACAATATCCACTTCTAAAATGGACGATGAACCCAATTATCATCAACCTAGTGACCAAATCGAAACCCTCGATTTGGACAACATGAATGAGATCATCAAGGCAATTGCAAAAAGTTCCGAATCCATCATATCCGGAAAAGACACACCATCTCGCGTTGACACGAGTCAATTAAAATAATTTTTGTGGATAATTATTTCTACCTTGAAACGTTAAGGTATTTATGTAAGTTTTTAAAACGCTAATGATATGGAAAACAAAATAAAACGGAATGAATTTTTAAAATCTTTAGGCTTAAAAGGTGCGTCTTTGATGGCCGTTTATTGTGGTGCGAGTGCTTTGAGTTCTTGTTCCAATGAAAATAACATTACTCCCGTCTCTACTGTGGACTTTACCTTGGATCTTAGTCAGGCCGCTAATGCTCCCTTGACCAAAGATGGTGGATACGTCATCAGTAACAAAGTGGTGGTTGCTCGAGTTTCCGCTTCTCAATACGTGGCGGTTACGCAAGTATGCTCCCATGAGAACCGAGTTGCTGTTATTTTTTCAGGAGGCAAATTCGTCTGCAATGAACACGGAGCTAATTTTGATTTAACAGGAAAAGGAACCAATGCAAACGGTTCAAAAGGCATTGCTGCTTATAAGACAACTTTGACCGGCACGAGTTTACGGGTGCAATCTTAGTTATTAGTTTTTAGTTATCAGTTATTAGGGATAAAAAGAGGTAATAGGTAAAAGGTAAAAGGTAATAGTTATTAAGGGCACTTATAATAACTTATAACTCATAACTCTTCCGATGGCCGAGGGGAGTTGAATCCCAATGATTGAATAGATAATAGAAAAATGAAATCTAAAACAGCCTTAATGCTTGAGTTGTGGGCTGAATCTAGGACCCGCTTAAGTAAAATATTGGATCAAATCACGGCCGAAGATTTGACGAAAAGGTTGGGCAATTCTCCGAATAGCTTGGGGTTTTTGATTCGGCATGTCGGTGAAGTGGAATTACTTTTCGCCAAGAACGTGTTTGGTTCTACAGAGGTGAGTGTCATAGCAAAGACCGTCATAGCCCAAAAAGATTCTGGGGAATGGGTGGATTGGCCTGAATTATTGAACTATGTCAATGCTTCGTTCTTCTCTTTGCAAGAAATTGTGGCGCAACAAACGGAAGAAGATTGGGAGGATATCGTCACCACCAAAGAATTCGGAACAAAAACGAAGGCGGAAGCTTTTGGTCGAATTGTTTCACATACAGCTTATCATGCAGGGCAAATGGCCTTGCTCTTAAAATATGGGCAATGAGAACTTGGATCTTGTTGCTATTCTTTTCACCTGCCATTTTCGCACAAAAGCTGCCTTCTTTTCCTTGGATTTTACATCCTAAATCGATACAAACACTTGATAGTTTAATCCAACAATCTCCCCGATTGGCTTTGCAGGAGA
>JBILRJ010000367.1:0-2963 GCA_044372695.1 Spirosomataceae bacterium | reverse complement strand
CATTACCCAAGGTGCGCCGTGGTATACAAGTAACCAAAATAAAATTGCGCCCTCATTTTATAAGGCTTTTGCCGCATATAACAATGCGAATTGTGATACAGATAATGATGGAATCTTTAATCACCTCGATTTGGATTCGGATGGGGATGGCTGCCCGGATGCGAAAGAAGCCAGTGTACCAGGTGTTTTGGATTCAGGGGATTTAAGCAATGGTTCGGGAGGAAATGTCACCTCTACGACTAGTTCAGCCAATGCCAAAGTGGTTGGTAATTTCGGATCAAATGGGTTTGCGGATTATTTAGAAACAAGTGCTGAAAGTGGTGTAGCTAATTTTACAGATCTGTATGCTACTTATTCGACTAATGCTTCTGTTAGTTTATGCACGAGCCTCGATTCTGATCTAGATGGCGTGGCAGATATCATTGATATAGATGATGACAATGATGGGATTTTGGATTCGGATGAAATGACTGCATGTGGGACTAATCTTATTACTCCCGTTTCTGCCACATCAAGTCCTGTTTATGGGGGGAATACTGCGATATTTACCATCAATAGTTCAGGATTTACAGGAACAGGATTGTCGGCATTGGCAACTGCGCCAGCCACATTGAGTGATGCTTGGTTACTGAAAGAACCTGCGACGACTGGTTTTATTGAATATGATTTAGCGGTTAATTCAAGCGCTAGTGGAGTTGTTCTATGGAATCCTGATGCTTATAATTATGGCGGAGGGGATGGACCAATTAAAGACTTTACCGTGGAGATTACTTATGATGGCGGTAAAAAATTTACTACTCAGACGTACAGCACTGCACAACCCAATGCTAGCGGAGCTTTACCTCAAGCACAAATTTTTGAATTTCCGAAAAGCTTTTCCAATGTTTCTAAAATTCGATTAAATATTTCAGCAGGTTGGTACGATGTAAATAATACGAGTATTGGCCAAGTTACAACTTCAGGAATTACGGTAAATGCTGCCTATAATATGTTTTTGGGGGAATTTAGGGTTTTATGTGGATCGGCGGATATTGATACAGATAATGATGGAATTCCGAATCGTTTGGATCTTGATTCAGATGGAGATAATTGTCCAGATGCCAAAGAATCCTATACCTCAGCAACCTTCGGTTCCGGTACAGTACTAAATGGGTCTAATGGTTCTGTGACCTCTACCAATTCTGTCGGCAATGCGGTAATTGTTGGACCTTATGGTACAAATGGTTTTGCGGATAATCGAGAAACGGCCATTGATAATGGAATTTATCTTTCAGCGAATAACTATGCCATGGCCAAAAATAGCCTGGCTAATGCTTGTGTAGAATCGGATAATGATGGAATTGCCGACATCTTAGACTTAGATGATGACAATGATGGAGTTTTGGACTTTTTGGAATGTTCGAGCAAAGATAATTTAGTGTTGAATGGAAGTTTTGCCAGTAATTTAAATAATTGGCTAATAACAGGTTCAGGTTGGACTTGGAGGGCAGCAGGTTATGCTTTTAACTCCAGCGTTACTTCCAGTAACGAGGAACTATACCAAGAAATTCAGTCGATTAAATTTGATACAAATTCTGGAGAGTTTGCCATATTAAACTTGGATGTTAGGACGAATGGACTTAATAATACGATTGCTTCAGTTGATCAGGCCTCGGTAGCCGTTAAAATAAATCAAAATACTTACGCCACTTTTACCAATGGAAGTGGAACAAGCAATGCCACCGTTGAAGTTTTTAATGGTGCAAAATCTTCGATCAATGCCTTTCCAATTACCACTAATGCAGGGGCTTACACCAATTTAACCATTAAAATACCTAGTTCCGCATTTGGCACATCCAATACCTTATCCTTTGTTTTTAATGCAACAAATGACGATTTTGATATAGGAAAAATTGTTTTAACTGCCGATGCTGCAGCTTATTGTGATACAGATAACGATGGTATTCCGAATCGATTGGATCTTGATTCCGATGGAGATGCTTGTCCGGATGCGAAAGAAGCCGGAGTAAATGGGACGCTGAATGCTGGGGATGTTAAAAATGGAACAAATGGTTCAGTAACTTCTACGACTTCCATCGCCAATGCGATTGCTGCAGGGCCTTATGGAAATAACGGTTTGGCAAATGGAGTAGAAACTGCTTTGGACAATGGACTTCCTGCTTATGTTTCCATGTATTCCAATTATGCGATTTATAAAAATTTATCTGTTTGTGCTGACACAGACGGGGATGGCATAGGTGATTTGTCCGATTTGGATGATGATAATGATGGAATTTTGGATGCTTCTGAAGCACCAACTTGTTTTTATTCTGCTGGTGAATGGTTGTCGGGTGTGAGATCTGGAATTGAAGTCACATCTACATTGGCGATGAACGCTACCTATAAAAATCCTGCCCAATTAGTAGATGGCAATAATGGAACAGCTGCGGCAAGTTATGCGGTTAATTTTATTGCTTCTACCACAGCGGCTCAAACAGTTTTTGGTTTTAAAATGCCAATGCCATTAGAGTTGAAGACCATTTATTTGGGATATATCAATACAAATACGCATTTTAACACGGGTACGGGGCTTCGTTTGGAAGGTTCTAATGACAATACAACATGGAGGATATTGGGAAATGGATATGGCGCAGTTACATCTATTCCTGGAATTTCTGGTACAATCACCGCGAACACCTTCACGGTTACTCAAAATGCAGGCAAGTATTTGTATTATCGGATTTATTGGGTGTCTGGCGGAGGCGTCAATAATGTAGGGTATTCAAATGAAGCCTATTTTGAAGTGCAGAATACGTACAATCCAAGTGCAAATCCAAAAGTAGAATGTATAGTTGATACGGATAATGATGGAATCGTTAATTATTTGGACTTAGACTCAGATGGGGACGGATGTTCGGATGCATTTGAAGGAGGGGCCACGACATCTAAGGAACGCAATTATACTTTTTCGTTTGTGAGTCCGA
>JBILRJ010000365.1:0-2965 GCA_044372695.1 Spirosomataceae bacterium | reverse complement strand
TAAAGTAGATAAGAGCCGGCAAGGATGCCCCCCACCCACAAAATCTGTTCGCCACGTGCTTTGGCTTGCTCTTTGAGATCGTCTACCTTTTCTGTTAACTCCTGTTGGTAAAGCTGTGCTTGAACCTCTAATTGCTCCCTTTTCTCTTTGTTATTGCTCATTTTATTCTAAATCAGTTGAATCGTTTGAAAGAAAAGAGTCTTCAGACTCCATCATTTCATCGCCTTTATTTACGGGCTTTTTTAGGGTTATCAATAATACCAAGGCAATCAAAAATGCGAAAGCCGCAACAGCAAAATAACCCAAATAAGCACTTTCAAGGTACTCATTTAAATACCCTGCGATTCCCATCAACAAAAATAAAAAGGTGATTCCGATGGAAAAAGCAGTCAAAAACATTTTGAAAATCCGAACCAACAATTCTTCAATTTTATCTTGAATATCTAATTTGATGATCTCAAATTGAGTTTTTAGATAATTGGTCAATAAACTTAGAATACCATTGTTGTCGAAAATTCCCATTTAACGTTGTTTTAATTTAGCTTCTAAGGAATGAGTAGTATGTGGAACTAAACGTAATCTCTCTTTCGAAATCAATTTCCCAGTGTCAGCACAAACTCCGTAGGTTCCATTTTTTATTCTAACCAAAGCCTTTTCAAGGCTATTGGCGAATTTTTGTAAACGACCAGCCAATTGATTAAGGTTTTCCTTTTCAGCAGTGTCTGCTCCATCTTCCATCACTTTAGAATTACTTGAAGTTGAATCCGTTCCTGAATCATTTTTCTTTGATAATGTTTCCATCAAATAACTCAATTCAGCCTTAGTCTCCTCTAATTTTTTTAAAATAATTACTTCAAATTCTTTTAGTTCTTCTGCAGAATATCTGACTTTTTCTTCGTTTGCCATATTAAAAATTAAGTATGAATGATATGTAGATTAAATTAATTGCTTGATTACCAATATATTATTCATGTATGTGGAGATATTCTGCAAATATAAAAATTGTAAGTAGATTTTCGATAAAAATTCAAAAATGTTACAATTAATAAATTAATTATGGAATTTTTCGCCGAGAAGTTTAGCTAGCATTTACGCTAAATTAATTTTCCATCAAATACGCCTTGATGAAATCATTGATTTCTCCATCCAAAACAGCATCGGTATTGGAGGTTTGATGGTTCGTTCGGTGATCTTTGATCCTCCTGTCATCTAAAACGTAACTTCTGATTTGGGAACCCCACTCGATCTTCTTTTTCCCCGCTTCCACTTCTGCCCTGGCAGCATTTCGCTTATCAATCTCTATTTGGTACAATTTCGATTTCAATAATCGCAGGGCAACTTCCTTGTTCATTAGTTGGGAACGTTCCTGCTGACAAGCAATAATGATCCCTGAAGGCCTGTGGGTTAATCGAACTGCTGTTTCTACCTTATTGACATTTTGTCCACCTGCACCGCCCGAACGAAAAGTATCCCAGTCGATGTCCGCTGGATTCACATCAATTTGAATGGAATCATCCGCTAATGGATAAACGTACACCGATGCAAAGGAAGTATGTCTTCTGGCATTGGAATCGAAAGGAGAAATCCTGACTAAACGATGAACCCCATTTTCCGACTTTAAATTTCCATAAGCAAACTCTCCATCTATTTCGATGGTAACCGATTTGATTCCAGCCACATCACCGTCATTGGAATCGACTAATTTGATTTTGAAGTTGTTTTTATCCGCCCACATTTTGTACATCCGTAACAACATGTTGGCCCAATCTTGCGACTCGGTTCCACCTGCTCCTGCATTAATTTCCAATACAGCACTCATGTTATCCCCCTCTTCGGACATCATTTTTCTGAACTCTAGGGATTCTAAAAAATGCTCTAATTTTTCACCCTCGACATCCACTTCTGCCTCTGTTGCTTCTCCCATTTCGTAGAACTCCCAAATGGTTTCTAAATCGCCCAAATTTCCTGCCAGTTGATCAAATCCTTCCGTCCAAAAACGAAGGCTTCGAAGCTCTCTCAAAGTTGTTTCTGCCTTTTCAGGTTTGTTCCAAAATTCAGGATCTGAAGTAACCGTTTCTAACTCGGAGATTAAATATTTTTTCTGGTCGTAGTCAAAGATACCTCCTCAAAGCCTCTATTCTGGCTTTCAGGTCATTGAACCTGTCTTTTGTCATGGTAAAAATTTATTTTCACAAAGGTAATTGATTTTATTACCTAAAAAATGAAAAAACTTTAATCGGAGTCAGGTTTCTTGAATCCAATGGCTTCTCTTTTGATCATTGGCGTCAATAATTCATCAATAATTTTATAAATATTCTCAATTTCGTTTTGATGATTTATCTGGTCATTCTTTAATTCAATGATTTTGTCCATCAAAGTTTCCAAGGTTGATTTATTTTGTCTTAACAAGACAAAAACACGCATAATTGCAATATTGATTTGAATTGAAATCGAAGAATTCAATATAGAGGATAACATGGCAACACCTTGTTCAGTAAATACAAAGGGGAAATATCTTCGCCCTCCTTTTTTTGAGGTCACAATCTGTGACCTCAACATGATAAACTCATCTTCAGTCAATTGATACATAAAATCGTCTGGAAATCTCTCTAAATTTCTTTTTACCGATTGAATTAAAACCTTCGTTGGAACACCATACAACTTAGCCAATTCAAAATCAAACAATACTTTGCGTCCCCGAACTTCAACAATTTTTTGTTGTACTAAAACTTCTACTTCATTCATGATTATTAGTGCTTAGATTTCAAATTTAACTAAGAATACCCTTAAAAAAACCTTCTTTAAAAGATTATAATTTAGTTGATTGAATAATTTTTACACTGTTTTGTCGTAAATTGCGAGCTAAAATTAAATAGCAAGCAAAAATGGCGCAACAATACGATTTAATCGTCGTTGGCTCAGGACCTGGTGGTTATGTAGCCGCAATACGAGCTTCTCAGTTAGG
>JBILRJ010000364.1:0-2968 GCA_044372695.1 Spirosomataceae bacterium | reverse complement strand
CCAATCCGAATTTTGATGTGGTTGCTCATGCTGGCGCTCAATTAAAAGGTGCCATAGATGCCACCATCAAATTAGGAGGACAAGGTTATGTGTTTTGGGGAGGTAGAGAAGGTTATATGACCTTGTTAAATACGGACATGAAACGTGAGCGGGAACATTTCGCAAGAATGTTGCACACCTGTGTGGAATACGCAAGAAGAAATGGATTCAAAGGGAAGTTCTTCATTGAACCAAAGCCTTGCGAGCCTACTAAACACCAATACGATTACGATGCTGCTACGGTCATCGGATTTTTACGCGAATTTGATTTGTTATCAGAGTTTGGATTGAATTTAGAAGTGAATCATGCTACTTTGGCGGGCCACACTTTTGCTCATGAATGCCAAGTGGCTTCCGATGCAGGTATGTTAGCTTCCATCGATGCGAACCGAGGAGATTACCAAAACGGTTGGGATACAGATCAATTTCCAATCGATATCTATGAATGGGCAGAAACCATGTCGATTATTTTAAATCAAGGTGGTTTAGCTGGGGGTGGCATTAATTTTGATGCTAAACGCCGTAGAAATTCAACGGATGCGGCAGATTTGTTTCATGCACACATCGGTGGAATGGACACGATTGCACGTGCTTTGTTAATTGCTGAAAAAATCCAAAAACATGGTGAATTGTCCAAATTGAAAGCCGCTAGATATGCAAGTTTTCAGAATGGAAAAGGTGCAGATTACGAAGCTGGTAAATTGAAGTTAGAAGATTTATATCAAATTGCTACAGAAATTGGGGAGCCTGCGATGATTTCTGGTAAGCAAGAATATTTAGAAAACCTTTTAGGCCGTTTTGTTTAAAAAGGTTTTAACATGAAGAATTTATTGCCGATTTTCCTATTTATACTTATGATGAATTTAAAAGCAGTGGGTCAAAAGCCTGCTGCTTTTTCTACTTCTAAACCATGGGCCTATTGGTGGTGGCCAGGAAGTGCTGTCAGTGAAAAAGGAATAACGCATAATTTAGAAGCTTTTGCTAAAGCAGGATTTGGTGGTTTGCATGTTATTCCTATTTATGGTGCCAAAGGATTTGAAAGCCAATTTTTGCCTCATTTATCCAATGAATGGAAATCAAAATTCGCCTTCGTTTTAAAAGAATCCAAAAGATTGAATTTGGGAATTGATATGACCTTAGGGACAGGATGGCCATTTGGTGGACCGCAAATAACACCCTTGGATGCTGCAAAAGCCTATCAAATTTTTCAAATTTCTTTACCGAAAGGTACAGCTTTGCCTGAAATAGGAAACTCATTGGCCAAATTTCCTGGCTCCAGTTTAGTGGCGATTTCAGTTTTTGAAAAGGGGAAATTTGTTCAAAGTATATACGACTTATATAAATCAAATAAGATTAGAAGTTGGCAATCTCAAAATGATTCCACTCAGATTTACCTCATGTATCAAACGCTGACTCAGCAAAAAGTCAAAAGAGCAGCTCCAGGTGGTGAAGGTTTGGTCATGGACCATTTCAATGAGGAAGCTTTTGATGCTTACAAAGCACCTTTTATTCCTTTCTTGAAAAAGTCACATACTCCTCTCAGAGCGATTTACAACGATTCATATGAAGCTTATGGGGCTAATTGGACCAGCGACTTTTTCGAACAATTCCAAAGCTTAAATAGCTATGATTTGAGAGAGCATTTAGATGTTTTGATGGAAAATCAAGTTAAAAATGATATCGATAATCGTATTTGGGCCGATTATCATCGAACCATTTCTCATTTACTTTTGAAGCGATTTACTCAGCCCTTCGCCAAATGGGCCAAAGAAATGGGCTTTTTGAGTCGGGACCAAGCCCACGGGTCACCTGGTAATTTACTCGATCTATATGGTTCTGTGGACATTCCTGAAGCTGAATTTTTTGGAAGTAAGCCTTATCAAATTCCAAATTATCGTGTGGATCCGGATTATGACAGTACCACATTTGGCATTCCTGATATTAGAGCATTAAAGCTAGCATCTTCAGCGGCTAATTTATTAGGAAAGAAATTGGTATCTAGTGAAACGGCTACTTGGTTGGGCAATCATTTTAAAGTTTCACTTTCTCAGGTTAAACCCATCATAGATGAAGTATTTGTTGGCGGTGTCAATCATGTTTTTTATCACGGTGCAACCTACTCTCCGCCTGAAATTACTTGGCCAGGTTGGTTATTTTATGCTAGTACCAATTTTAATCCGCAAAGTCATTTTTGGGAAGTTTTACCTGAATTAAATAAATACATTGAAAAATGTCAAAGTATTTTACAATCGCATCAAACAGATTCTGATCTTCTTTTGTATTTTCCAATGGAAGAAATTTGGCAACAAAGAAATGGTAAAGGGAAACTCCATACGCTTGATTTGCATGCAAATAGTAGGAATTGGTTAAAAAATACACCTTTCGGCAAGTGGGCAGAGGTTTTGCAAAATAGGGGATATCAAACAGATTATATTTCAGACGAATTATTGAAAACCTTGACGCTGAATCCCAATAAAACCTTTACGTCGAAATCAGGTATTAACTATAAAACGCTTTTAATACCTCCTATAAATTTTCTGTCAATTTCTACGATGGAACTATTGTCAGCTTGGGTCAAAAAAGGCTATTCGGTCTATTTTTTAGAGAAATTACCAGATAACAATGTCATTTGGAATGAGACAGATGAACAAAAATCTAATTGGGCAACAGCAAGGGAATCATTTTTGTTGAATGTACTTTCAGATCCAAGAGATTTGTTGGCTAAAAGGGGAGTGGCTAAAGAAGAAATGGCAGAATTAGGACTTTCATTTATTCGGAAAAAAGCGGGATTGGGTTATATTTATTTTATTACTAATTTGTCTAACACCTTTACTGAATCCAAACTTAAGCTAGCTAGAAATTCAAAGATTTATGCCTTTGAAAATCCATTAACAGGACAAAAATGGCAAGCAAGTCCAGATAAATTAAC
>JBILRJ010000363.1:0-2982 GCA_044372695.1 Spirosomataceae bacterium | reverse complement strand
ATTTCTTTGGCACATACACAAAGTCCTCATGCCATTTCAGCCTGGTTACGCAAAGGTGAAATACAGGCCAATGAAATTGATTTAGCTGAATTTGAAAAAAAGAAATTTAAAGATGCATTAGCGGAAATTAAAGAATTAGCTTTTTTAATGCCTCTTGATTACATCCAACAACTGCAAAATATTTGTGCCAAATGTGGCGTTGCGGTTGTGTACACTCAAAACTTACCCAAAGCTCCTATTAGCGGAGCAGCGCGCTGGTTTCATAACAAACCCATCATTCAACTTTCTGGAAGATTTAAAACTAATGATCATTTTTGGTTTACCTTTTTTCATGAAGCGGCGCACATCATTTTGCATGGTAAAAAAGACATTTTCTTAGAGAATGTAGAGGGAACTGAAATAAACAAAGAGAAAGAAGAAGAAGCCAATGCTTTTGCGGCCAAACTATTGTTAACAGAAAATGAATTGCAACAAATCATTGATGCAGCCCCGTTGAATGAAGAAATAATTCAGGAGTTTTCCGAAAAATTCAGAACCCCAGCAGGAGTAATCATTGGCAGGCTGCAACATGTAAAACGCGTGCCATTTCATTTTGGCAACAGTTTTAGACAAAAAATGGATTTGTTTAAATAAAACTCTCTTCCTATTTTCTCTCTTCTTCCAGTTTTCTCTCTTCTCTCTTCCCATTTTCTCTCTTCTCTCCCGTCTTCTCTAAAGCAGATATTTGATGATTACGCCTATGAGAATGGTACAGCCGTAACTGATCATTGTTCCCAGTAAAATATATTCACTTTTCTTGTTTTCGTCATTTTTTGAAAATCGAATAATGCTCTTACCTGTTATTAGAAATCCAATGGCCTGATATTCGTCTAATAGGACAAAAGTTAGAATTATGATTCGTTCAAACACGCCAATCCAAAATCCGTTTTTATCTGGTTGGATTACGTCTGACAAAGGGGTAAATCTTAATGACGCATTTTCTGTCATTTTTCCTATCATTTTACCTAAAGGTCGAGTTATGATAAGGTAAGCGAATACAAGTAAATTAATTTGATAATTAGTAAAGATTGATTTACCTGCGGCTATTAATTCATTGAGAAGGTTTGTGTGATTTGCCCAAATACAAATGGTGCAGACTAATTGAAAAACTTGTTTTAATACGACTAGGGTTTTGAATTTAATCGAATGATTATTTTTAATAAATGCAAATACAACTTCGATAGCAAAGTAAGAGAGGCTTATCCAGCTACTTATTTTGAAATTAGAACTAAAAAAATAATTTAAAATAAATAGGACAAAGAACTGTTTTAGTGCTTTTTTCCAAAATATGGATTTTTTTTGCCCGTTTTTTTGAATAAAATAATATTCAACTAGCAGGTAACTGATGAAAAATTGGATTAAAAGACTGATTTCATTTTTGTAGGAGAGGATAGTCGAATTCATTGTGGTATAGGTTTTCAAGATAGTGGACAAATTTATAAAAGATCGTCCAATGGGCCGCTCTTGAATGTTGATTAATTGTGGGTTGCCCAAGTTGTAATTTTTGAGCTATTTCAATCTCCGAATATCCCATCAATTTATAAAAAACGACTATGCTCTGCATTGCAGTCATATTGTCTAATAAAACATCTACTAAACTACTCGTCATTTGTAGACTCTCATGATTGTTATCGTTGGATTGTATGAGAAACCGCTGTTTTGTGTTTTTTATATGATCCAAACCCCTGCCTGAAAGGTGGTAAGCCTGTCCATCCGATTCAGCAATTCTTTTTTCTGTCAAATCTTCTGTACCTATCCCAATAGACATGCGGATGTCATTTTTTTCTTTTTGTACTGATGAAATTGATTTTACCCAAAGTTTTAATAGTAATCCTATATAACCTGTATTTTTTATTTCTTTCATCCGAATTTGGTACTCATCGCCCCTGTTTCTCTCGTATTCAAAAGCATATTTACTTTGAATTGTTTGGAGCCCCAATTCAATTTGTTGATAAAATTGTTTCCGTTCGATTGCCTCTTTTTGAGAGGAATGAACGACATCGGCGGTTATTATAGCTACTTTTGTATGCATATCTCAAAATTTTATTGGTAAATTTACCTATATATTATAAATATCGGTAAAAAATACAATATTTATTTCGTTAAATTAATCAGATTAATATGGGTTCTAATGCGTCCTTCGCCTTCGACTTTTACCTATTACCTATTACCTCTTAGGTCCTCCGCCTTCGACTCCGCTCAGGCATCGGATTTCTCTCTTCCTGTTTTCTTCTTCTCTCTTCCCATTTTCTCTCTTCTTCCCGTCTTTTCTCTTCCTATTTTCTCTTTTCTCTCTTCTTAAATAGCTCACGCAACAATCAATTTATGGATAAATTCAACTAAATAATTAAAAATAGCAAGACGAACAGAGATCAAAAGCTACTTTTTTCCATTAGTTGGATAAGTGTTTCTTTGGATGGTAAAACAGTTAAATATTTACTGGCAAATATTTGATTATTGTTTTCTGGCAATGTGATTTCCACCAATGTGTCCTTTTTGTCTTTACACAATATGATACCAATTGTTTTATTTTCTTCATCTAATTTAATATAACGATCATAGTAGTTTACATACATTTGCATCTGACCCAAATCCTGATGTTTAAGCTTGCCAATTTTGATATCAATCAAAACAAAACATTTTAAAATTCGATTAAAAAAAACTTAATCCACTCTAAAAATATCCTCATCGAATGTAAACCTTTGTTGTCTTCCTACAAAGGTAAAACCATTGCCCAGTTCCAATAAAAAATGTTCCAACTTGTTAATTAGTGCTTGTTCAAATTCTGTTTCACTATAGTTGCTGAAATCATAAAAATCTAAAAATTCCAAAATATAGGGGTCTTTGATTAGGTCTTTAGCTTTTTCTACTGTCTGTCCTTCTTGCGATAATTTCAAGATGGCTTCTTTATCTTTACTTAAGCTTAATCGTTCATAAAGAGAT
>JBILRJ010000362.1:0-2993 GCA_044372695.1 Spirosomataceae bacterium | reverse complement strand
ATCAATCAAGGCACTGCGGGTAATTCAGGCCTACGCTTTACCAATTTGAACTCTTCTAGTTCGGCTACAACTTCATCTAGCAAGGTTTTAGGTTTAAATAGCACTGGAGATGTGATTTTGACGAATGTACCCGGGACCCAAAATATCATTGATTTTGCCGTTAATGCGAATCCCAATACCGCTGGAACAACTTTTTCCCCAAATACCCCCAATGACCAATCCGTTGTTTATCAATCGATTATAGATAATAGTTTGTGGACGTATAATGGATCCGCTTATGTAACTTATACGACTCCTTCCTCCACTGCTTGGTTTACCGCTGGGACTACCAATGATGCAGGTAGCAGTAAAACTTCCAATATTTATCGTTCGGGTAATGTGGGTATTGGAGCATCTTCACCTTTAGCAAGATTACATCTTCAAGGGATTCAAGCTACACTTGGAGCTAATGCCAATGCAACGATGTTAAGGATGTCAAGACCAACTTGGTCAGGTTTTAAATGGGGGAGTGCGGCACAGTTTAATTTGGGCACCTATGATGATGGTGTAAATCCAGTTAATTCTAAATCTAGATTGGATTTAGTATTAGCCAACGTTGATGAAACGCTATCAACCTCACCAACCATGACTTGGTTAGCCAATGGAAATGTCGGTATCAACAACACGGCACCTAGTGCTCCTTTGGTGGTACAAGGGGTGACAGGAACGGGAGCTTTGAAATTAATCGCACCCTCAGTGGCCACAGGAGATAATTGGTGGATGGGTTTTGGGCATGGAACTACCTCCCCGGATGGGAATGATCGTGCTCGGATAGGAGTGGATATAGCTGCAGGTGGCGCAGGCCGTTTGTTTTTTACAACTGGTGCATCAGGTTCACAAACGAGAGCCATGTTTATTGATGATGCTCAACGAGTGGGAATCGGAACCTCTACACCTACGGCTCAATTAGAAGTGGCTACCACTAATACCGCGGGTGCATTAATTCGAAGGGGGGGGAATCTAAATTTTACACCTGCCAATTTAATCTTACAGAAAACTTCAGGCGCAGATGCTGCTACACACGGAGCTGTAGTCAGTGGCGACTTTGTGGGAAGAATTTTATTTAGTGCTTCAAATGGTGTTAGCTATCCGACAAATGGTACAGATATTGTTGGCTATACTACTGGAAATCAATCTGGCACAAATAATGGGGGAGGGATCCTATTTAGAACGGTACCTTTGAATACCACAGCTCAATCAATCGAAAGAATGAAAATTGACCACAATGGGAATGTGGGAATTGGCGTGATTCCACCTTCATCAACAGGGACACTTATTGGTACTCCTGCTGCTATTTTGGATATTAAAAGTGATAATTCAGGGGTGTTAGTTCCTAGAATGACCACAACACAAAGAACGGCAATCACTTTAACTACCGCTTTGAAAGGAATGTTGGTTTTTGATTCGGATGTCAATATGTTTTATTACAATGTAGGAACCTCTTGGTCTCCCATCAATGTGGGTACGATCAAAACCATTTCAGCGGCCTACACGTTACTTCCTGAAGATAACGGGCGTGTTTTAGACGTTACCTCTGCAACAGCTTTGACCATTACCGTTCCGAATACTTTACCCGTTGGATTTCAAGTAAGTATTACTCAGGCGGGTGCTGGACAAGTAACCATAACAGGTGGAGGGGGTATGACGGTAAACAATCGTTATTTAGCTACCAGAACTTCTGGCCAATGGGCAAAGGCGGGTTTAGAAGTTAGGGCGTCTGGTTCTTCGGTGTTGAGTGGAGATGTACAATAAACGAAAGCCCTTAACCATGAAAAGAATTCATTGTTTATTGTTTTTGAGCATCAGCTCTCTGTACGCATGGAACAGTTCCGCACAAGCTCTACCCATGCACCGTTATAGTGTCAATAAAGTATATGTCATAGATCTAATTGCGCAAAAACCTTCTTTTGCCTTTAGCTCTAGAAAATTAAGCAGAGATTATACCGGTTTTGCTCTACGTGTCAGACGTTCAGGGGATAATGCAGAGGCAGATTTGTCTTTTGATGTGAATGACATAATCTCGGATAATAGTACAGCTAAAATAGCGGTAACGGGGACATCTGGTTTGGCCATTAATAGTACCATGACTTTAGCCTCTTTCCGAAGTGGAAGGACGTTGAATGTATCTATTTGGTATGACCAAAGTGCCAATGGTTACAATGGGATACAAAACACCACTTCTCGCCAACCTCTTTATAGCATGGGCGTCGCTGGGGCTTCTAATCAATATCCATCTTTGGTATTTACTGGAACATCTAAGCACAATGTGACGGTGAATCAAACCTTACCCACGCTTTTAGGAAGTGGTTTAAGAGGAAGTGTGATGTTGCTAGCAAGAATTTTAGCAAGTACAACAAACAATAATTCTTTTGGGCACTCAGATATCTCAGACAATAACAAACGTTGGTCTTCTCACATGAACTGGCCTTCGGATAATAACATGTACACCGATTTAGGTAATTCTACTGGAGAAAGTAGGAACTTTTTAAACAATGCCACCATAGGATTTGGGTTATATAAACAATATACCATCACAAGAAGTACAACCAATAAAACAGTTAGGGTCAGCGGTGTGATGATAAATAATAATGTTGCATTGTCGCTTCAGAGTGTCACTTGGTCAGCAGGGACTACTTTTGGAGTCGGATTGACCACAGGTTCACTAGATACACAATTTAACCAAAATGGATTCACGGGCAATATCCCTGAGTTTATTTTGTTTCCAGAAGCATTAACTCCTGGCCAATACAATTTGATTGAATTAAATCAATTAAGTTTCTGGGGAGCGTATTGAGGTAAGAGGTAAGATGTAAGAGGTAAGTAAGAGGTGTCTTGTCCTGAAATAGGTTGACAGTTTTGGTTTTCTAAAACTATTAAAAAATTCTCATTAGGCTGCATATAGTTCGGAAGGTTTTTTCATTTTCAGAGCTAAATGTGGCCTTTTGTTATTATAA
>JBILRJ010000070.1:0-11462 GCA_044372695.1 Spirosomataceae bacterium | reverse complement strand
AAACTAGGCCATGATATCCTTCTGAAGGTTCGGTAAATTGCGAAAACTTCCCATTTCCCCAATTGTAATTCCCGCCATCGATGATGACTCCACCTACACTCGTTCCATGTCCGCCTATCCATTTTGTCGCCGACTCAACGACCACGTTGGCACCATGCTCAAGCGGCCTGAATAAATAACCTCCAGCTCCGAAGGTATTATCAACAATCAGAGGTAAATCATGTTTTTTTGCGACCGCAGAAATTTTCTCAAAATCGGGTACATTGAAACTTGGATTACCTATGGTTTCCACATAAATCGCTTTGGTATTTGAGTCGATCAAAGACTCCATGCTAACAGAATCATCTCCATCCGCAAATCGCACTTCGATTCCCAGACGTTTGAAAGCTACTTTAAATTGGTTGTAAGTACCGCCATATAGGTAGGAAGAACTCACAAAATTATCACCTGCTTTTAGGATATTATTCAAAGCCAAAAATTGTGCAGCTTGACCTGAGGAAACCGCCAAGGCAGCAACACCGCCTTCTAAAGCAGCCATTCGCTTTTCAAAAACATCCGATGTTGGATTCATGATCCGAGTGTAGATGTTACCAAACTCTTTTAATGCAAATAAATTAGCTCCGTGTTCAGAGTTGTTAAAGACATAAGAAGTTGTTTGGTAAATTGGTACTGCACGTGCACCTGTTGTTGGATCCGCTTCTTGGCCCGCATGAATTTGAAGCGTTTCAAAATTCTGAGTAGATATTGACATAATTAAAGGTTTTACTGTGTATTTGTTTTAGAAAAATTAAATTTACAAAATAGCTCCTACAAAACTTGAAAAATTAGGTTCAAAATGAAGAATTTTAATAAAAAAAATGTGTTAAGAATCAAGCTCATCATAGGGCTGATTTTTTTGTTGCAAGTCAGGGCTTTATCACAAAAAATAAGCTTAAATCCACAAAAAACATTTCAAACCATGCACAGCTTTGGTGCATCAGATTGCTGGTCCATGGCGATGGTCGGCAAATATTTTCCTGAAAAGAAAAAAAATCAAGTAGCTGAGTGGCTGTTTAGTCGGGAAATGGATGACAAGGGGAATCCGAAGGGAATAGGACTTTCCATGTGGCGATTTAACATAGGAGCGGGAAGTACAGAACAAGGAGAAAAAAGTCAGATAAACAATGAATGGCGACGTTCCGAAGGTTTTTTTGGAAATGATTCCATGGATTGGAATAAACAAGAAGGGCAGCGCTACTTTTTAAACATGGCCAAAAAATACCAAGTGCCTTATACCTTGGCATTTTTAAATAGTTCACCCGTACAAATGACAAAGAATGGTTTGGCAATAGGTAATGGGAAATTAGGCGAATGGAATTTTGATCAACAAAAAATAGATTCTTGGACTAATTTCTTGTCTCAAGTTTCAAGCCAATTTGAATTTAACTATCTAAGTCCATTCAATGAGCCACAGTGGGACTGGGGACCAAATAAAAAAGGTACTGCTTCACAAGAAGGTACCCCTATAAATAACAATGATATGGCCTGGGCGATAAGATATTTAGCCGAAAAGTTTGAACAAGATCATCTAAAGACGAAAATCGTTATTCCTGAGGCTGGTCAAATCGATTATTTATATCAAAAAAACACCAATCGAAAAAAGGTTCAACAAGACAATCAAATAGAAACTTTTTTCAGTCCCTCAAGTTCAAATTATGTGGGAAATCTGAAATCAGTAGAAAAATTAGTTGCAGGACACAGTTACTTCACCACCTCGCCAGAATCCTTGTTGGTACAAAAGCGAAAAGATTTACAGCTAGAAGCCGAAAAATACCAGGTCGATTTTTGGCAATCTGAATATTGTATTTTAGGTGATAATGCTGGAGAAATCAAAGGTGGTGGTGTAGATTTAGGAATGAAAACGGCCTTATATGTTGCTAATGTGATTCATGCAGACCTCGTTTGGGCCAATGCCAGTTCATGGAGTTGGTGGCTTTCCGTGAGTGCCAATGACTTCAAGGATGGCTTGATTTATATTTTCAACAAAGATCAAAAAGGCGAAAAGGACATCAATAAATTGGATGCAACCTTATTTGATTCCAAATTGCTTTGGGCATTGGGTAATTATTCACGGTTTGTCCGACCAAAGATGAAAAGAGTAGAAGTCCATATCGATCAAGAAAAATGCAAAATTTCTGCGTTCAAAGACAAAAACCAACTGGTTTTAGTTTTGGTCAATCAAGGAGAAACATTTCAATTGCAATTACCCAAACTCCCTAAAACTAAAGCAATCCACTCGTTCACTACCTCGGAATCTAAAAATTTAGCATTTGAACCCGTAAATTCAAAAATGTGTCAAATTCCAAATCAATCCATTGTCACATTTGTTTATGAAATACGGTAAAATGCGAACATCATGAAAATAACACAACCAATTTGCATCGTTGGAGCTGGGCTCAGTGGGCTTACCTTAGCTTATTTATTGGCCAAAAAAAATATCAAATCGATTATTTTAGAGGCCTCCTCCCGACTTGGTGGCAGAATCCAAACTTTACAGGGTCTAAATGAAACTCCGCTTGAATTGGGTGCAACCTGGTTTTCAGATATCCATCCGCATTTAATGGATTTACTAGAAGAGTTGGATTTGAAAAAATACCCCCAATTTTCACACGGTAAATCTTTGTTCCAAACAAAATCCTTTGAACCCACCCAAACATTTTTTGTGCCCGAGTCTGAAAATCCCTCTTACCGAATTGCTGGGGGAACACAACAGCTAATCGAGAAATTAAGTCAAGTCAATGCCAACATTCAATTTAATTCCCAAGTAATAGCCATTCATGAATTGGACAATGAATTACTTTTGAATTTATCAAATGGCCAACAAGTGATTGCAGAGCATGTTATTTTGTGTTTACCGCCGCAATTGGTCCATGCAAAAATAGCATTTTCCCCAAGTCTTCCCTCTGACCTTTGGAATCTTCTGCCTAGTGTCCAAACGTGGATGTCTGGCTCAATCAAGTTTGTCATGGAATATGATTCGCCTTTTTGGAGAGAAAACGGCTTTTCAGGAATGCTTTATAGTCACTCTGGCATCATCACTGAAATGTACGATCACAGCAATTTAGAGAAAAATAAATTCGGATTTACCGGTTTTTTGAACAGTGGCGCATCCGCTTATTCACAAGAAGTAAGAAAGGAATTGGTCTTACAACAGCTTTCTCAATTGTTGGGCAATGAGGTATTGAACCTAAAATTGTACCAGGATAAAGTATGGGTGAATGAATTTGTTTATGAGGGTAGCCAGGTAATCCTCCGACCGCACCAAAACAATGGACACCCATTGTTACAAGCTAGCTACCTCATAGGGAAATTACATTTTGCAGGTACGGAAGTCGCCACAGAATTTTCTGGATACATGGAAGGAGCCATCATTTCAGCGCAAAAATTAGCCAAACGATTTGAAAATTAATCAAATACCGTCAATAAGCGTATTTTTCCAGCTCGGCTAAAGAGATGTAATTCAAAGTTTCGATGTGTGTGGCTTTCAAAATAATGGGAGGCGCAACGTTTTCGTGATAGGCTTGCATCCACCTAGAGACGCAAAGACACCATTTGTCTCCGTCAACAAGACCTTTAAATCCATATTGGGGGTAATCCACCGTTAAATCGTTGCCTTTACTTTTAGAATACTGCAAAAATTCATCGGTCACTACCGCACAAACGGTGTGTGTTCCCAAGTCATTTACACCCGTATGGCAACAACCATCCCTGAAAGCACCCGTCATGGGGTTCGTTCCGCAAATCATCAGGGGTTCATTATACACGTTCAGCGAATCCTTTTTCATTCCTATTGACCTTTAAGTGAGTTAATTATAATGATTTACCAATGTATTTGAAATAAGTCGACGGCTTTCCGGGGAAGGTAGGAAGACACCTTAATTTTCGCTTGAGAAACTACCACCTTTTGGATTAGGCTGACTCATGGCATCTGATAAATGTCGGATCATTTCAAAAGTATAGTCCCCCATGTTGGGCCCAAACCAGCCCATGGTTTTGGGTTCATAGGAATCAAAATAAAAGTATTTTCCTGGAATGATGTAACCCACATAACTGCCATTGAAACTCGTCACATTGGCATTAAATCCTTTATTGGCTAGAGCATCCTTTAACTGTAAAGCAAATTCCCCACTGAAGTCAGAGGGCGTGGTAAACCAAAGGAGATTCCCCATTTTGATGACTTGCAAATACACGTTTTCAGGCAAAGGCATTAATTTTTTACTTAGCCAGGTCGTAAGATGCAGCCGATTCGACAATCGAATGTGGTAATCTGGTAAGTCCATTTTCAAACTCATCGAGGACAATTGCAAGCGATCATTGTGTTCCACCTTAGCTAAATGAATTTTTAGGCTATCCGCAAGCGCTTCTCCAATGTATTTGGACTTTTCAAATTCCTTGCCCTCTCCTACTGGACTTTGGCTACCTACAGAGCCTCCGCAAAAGATGGCCAAATCCACAGAACCTTGCTCCATTTTTCTTTGCCAATATCCTGGGTAATCGGCACTGAATTCAAAATTATCTGCACCAATGGTCGTCGCATGCGCCCCAAATGAACCAATAACCGCTTTTAAACCAGATTTTTGCTGTATGGAAATGTAGTTGAAATGGTGGTTAATGGTGCCTGTCTCACCAATCAATCGATTGCGCGTATATGGTGCCGCATTAAAATACCCATTCCCGATTCGGGCGGGTTTTAAATCGGATATGGCGCTTGTGACTGCCTTGGAAATCTGATTTACCAACCATTTTTGGATACCCAAGTTCGCTTTTCCAGCAAATTGTTCACCGATGAAACCAGGACCCCAAGCCCCAACGCTGGAATGGGTATGCGAGGCTGAATAAAATACTTGGTGCCGTTGAATTCCTTTTTTTTGAAGCAATGTGCTAACTTCATCTATGATGTTGGGAGGCATAATGAGCAAGTCAGCACCCACAATCACCACCAACTGATCGCCCACTTTGATGGCCGCAGCTTTCACAAAAATACTGTCGTGAGTGCCTTTAGCACTCTTCCCCTTGCGTGCACCAAAACCCGCCAAAGGCACTTCTTTGAATCTACCTTCCTCTGGCAGATCCTGATCAAGCCCCACACTTGGAGTAATACTTACCTTAGAGAATCCTGCTTCCAAAAAATCTTTGCTGCTACTCAGTTTTTTTGTCAGACTATCTAACCTGGTTTTAGTGCTTTGATAATAGGATGTTTTAAAATAGGGAGTATGATCTACTTTGCAAGAAAGCAAAAAAGAAAGCAGTATGAACAGGCCCAAAAATACACCCGAAAGCACCCAAGCAATTTTTCTAAATTTTTTCATTTGACAAATTTGACGATAAAGAACAAAACAAATAAGGTTAAATAATTTAAATCATCAAATTAACCTCAGTAAATGATCTTGTTATTTGAATTACTTGTATCGAACCGAGTCGATCAGACAACATAAGCCCGCTTGAAAAACAATGAGTGCCAAGGTACCATATCCAAACCATTCGCCACCTTGCATTTTCGAAATTCCAGCATCAATGGCTAAAGATAGACCCGATCCTGTTAATAGTAATCCTCCTACCGAAAGAACCAACCATTTTAAACGTGCATTTTTTTCCATCTAATTCTATTTAAATCAATTATTGATTTTTTTATAAAAAGGCACAAATCCCTTATTCTTGTGGTTTCGGACTTTCTTTGACTAATTTCAAAGCTTGCTCCATGTAAATTTCAGCGGTCATTTCACCCAAGGAAGTACGCGAAACATATTCATAACGTTTGAATGAATTAAAATCAACCTTGGCCAACATGTAACCGAAAGCATCATTGGTTAAACCAAAAAGAAAGGGCATTTTAGTGTGCATGTTTCGTTTAACGTAATAACCTACATTGGGCAAAGCTTCTCCGGGCACCGTTAAAATTTGTGCTGGTCCAATGTTCAATAAATTCAATTGGGTACTGACCACATTTTTTTTAGCCCCTTCATATTTCAAAGGTGAATTTTGAAGAATGTAACGCATGATTTCAGAGTCGATGGGGAACTCGATTTTTCTGGAAGTGCAATAAATGGAAGGATTTTTTAAAATGGGTGCGGCCGAAACAATTCGCAGAGCTTCATTAGCTAATAATTCACCAATTCGGATGCACTCTTCCCAGGTATTGGCTTCTTTTTGACCTTGTCCCTCTTTTCCATATTCCAAGCGTGTATCTGCGGTAACCATTCCCCCTTGTGCACCATTCATAAACAAGGCAACCCCACCTACGGAAGATTCAATTTTTTGGTACATCGGTCCAATCATGTCTGGACTTAGAATCCCTCGACTATTCCCCAAAACCTCTGGATGTACGGCATAATTAACCAGAGTAGCGATAGGTTTACCTATTCGGGGACCCGAGCTAGCAATGGCTTGAATAACCCCACAACGAGGATCATACAAAGCAGGTGCATAGTAATTGTAAGCAATTTTGCCTTTGGCTTCATCCATCGCTACCTTCAAGGAAGCAGGTTGTAAATTCGCAGTGGCCTCATTCACGGCATCTGCAATTTGTTTGACACACCAATCCAAATACGCTAAATCAGCATAATTCTTTCCTGTTTCATCCGGAAAGCCATAAGCATCCGGCGCACTGTGCGTATGCGTTGCACCAATGAGGATATTTTCTGGAGCAATTCCCTTGATGAGTGCGCGAGAACGATTTCCAAGAATGGATGTCCAACCTAAATTATCCACATTAACTATGGCAATGCGAGTTGATCCTTGCTCAAAAACCATGGCACGAGCGAATAAATCGCCTCGCTTTTCCTTCACGGGATGTGGCACACCAATTCCGCCCGAAACAGGCAACAAGGGATTGGGAGTGATGATTCTAAGAGCAGCACCCACACGTAAATTTTGGGCCTGAGCACCAAAAACTAAAAAAGATAGTAGAATGAAAGATACAAGTCCTGATCGCATTATTTCGAATTTAAAGAGTTTTGAATAGGTTTATTTGACAATAGAACAAAGCAATTTGAAAATATTTCATTGAAAATACCAAAATTCTGATCAATTTTCAAATTGACATTGAAAAAATGATTTGGGTGTTTATATCAAAAAACAATGCTTGCACCTAAACCAATATTTAACGGAAAAATAATTTTCAAAAAGTGGGATTTATAAATATTTCCTTAGTTTTGAATCTACAAAAAGTCCTCCTCAAATTTTGGCATCAGTCTTAATAACATGGAGGTTTTAGATTTTAATTAGAAATTTGAATGCAGTTTTACCCAAATTGGGAAAAACATTAAAAGAATAATTACATACAAAATTTAAGAATTCATGAAAAAACTAATTCTTTTCCTTCTCTTATCTTCCTTTCTTGGATTTGCTCAAGAGCTCAAGATCATCCGTGGACCTTATTTACAAAATTTCACACCTAGCTCCGGAGTTATTCGTTGGCGGACGGATGTAGCAAGTAATAGCAAGGTTATTTACGGTAAAAGCCCAAAACAATTAAACCAGTCGGTGACAGATGAGAATTTGAAAACAGAACATGAAATTGAAATCAAAAATCTGAGTCCAGGAAAAAAATATTATTATGCCATCGTTTCATCGGGCACCACTTTGGGAGGCGACGAAAGTTATTATTTTAATACCGTACCCAAAGCTGGATCAACCAAACCTGTTCGCATTTGGGCACTTGGTGATTTTGGCAACAGTTCCAAGAACCAAGCGAATGTAAGAGACGCCATGTTCAATGCCACAAAAACTCATAAACCCGATGCTTGGATTTGGATGGGGGACAACGCCTATTCCAATGGAAAGGAGGAGGAATATCAAAATCACGTATTCCGTGTTTATCAAGACACTTTTTTCAAAAACCTTCCTGTGTGGCCATCCCCAGGAAACCATGATTACGCCGGCAAACATGATCCATCGGTACCACCCTATTTCAAAATTTTCACCATGCCAACACGAGGAGAAAATGGTGGCCTAGCATCAGGAACAGAATCTTATTATTCATTTAACTACGGAAATGTGCATTTAATTTCCCTCGACAGCGAGGCATTGGAAACATCTGATAGCAGTTATTTGCATAACGAAAACGGCAAGCAAGCAAAATGGTTAGCGAAAGACTTAGAGGCCAACAAATTGCCATGGACGATTGTCTATTGGCACAAACCACCCTATTCCAAAGGTTCGCATGATTCAGATACGGAAATATGGATGTATAAAGTTAGAGAAAACATCACGCCAATTTTAGAAAAATACAAGGTCGATTTGGTGATTTGTGGACATAGCCACAGCTACGAAAGAACTCATCCCATTTTAGGGCATACGGGGAAAAACATAAGCTATGATGCGTCAGTACATAAAAAAGCCAATGAAGTCGCGCCAAATACTTATGTCATCAACAAAGGCGAGCGCCAAGGAACGATTTACGTGGTCAATGGTTCTGGAGGTCAATTGGGCGGAAAGAAAAATGATTATCCCCTTAAAGCCTCGGCCTATTCAAATGTCACCGAGGGAGGATCCATGCTGATTGATGTCGACAACAAAAAAATGTCAGCACAGTGGATTTGCGGAGACGGAGTTGTTAGAGATATGTTTTCGATTGAAAAGAAGTAATCTAGCCCTTGATTGAATTATGAGTTATGAAGTATGAATTATGAGTTATGAATATTTTTCATAATATGTTAGTCATTGTTTTAAAATCATACTTCATAACTCATAATTCATAATTGAATAAAAGTACTTATTTCAACCCTTAATTCGCATTAATAACTAATACCTAAACCTATTTCTGCATGTTGTACATCAAGGTTTGAATTTTCCAATCTTGACCTACCTTGATCAACAAAAATACATCTACACCTTTATGCGAAAATTTTCCATTTAAAATAAATTCATAGGGCACCCAAGCACTGGCAATTTCGTGGTCAATCAGAATTTCACCCCAAGAAGTTACTCGCTCGTCCATCTCACCTGCCTTTCGACTCATTACATTTTGCACAAATTTAGCAATCGGCACATCTCTGACGATGTTTCCTTCCGGTCTCACCTGACTCACATGCAAGATGGCATTGGAGGTGAAGCACGAGCTTAACGCCAGAGAATCCACCGATTTCATCGCTGAAAAGGTTTTTAATATCACCTTTTTGATGTTTTCTTGCTCTTCCTTGATGGAAAGAGATTGAGCTTTGCTGGCAAATGTACTTAGTAAGATACTTACTAATAGAACTAAAAGTTGATTCTTCTTCATTGAAAAAATTAGATGTTTTGCAAGATATATGAAAATTAAATGTGAAGAGCGAAAAGTGAGGAGAGAAGAGAGAAAATCTAGAAATTGATTTTATTCTCGAGTGCCTTGAAAAATAATGAGCCATTTTTTAGATTTACTTAAACACCACTAATAAAAATGAAAAATAGAATTGAAATATTTCAAACTAAATCAGGATTAACAGAAATTCAAGTAAAGATTACCGAGAATAGTGTATGGCTCTCACAAAAACAAATGGCATCACTTTTTGAAAAGGACTCAGATACGATTGGAATACACATAAAAAATATTTTTAAAGAAAAAGAATTAGAAGAAAATTTAACTACCGAGAAAAATTCGGTAGTTCAAATCGAAGGAAAACGAAATATAAAAAGAATAATTAAATCCTATAATCTCGACGTAATCATATCGGTTGGCTATCGGGTCAATTCAATTCGTGGGACTCAATTTCGCCAATGGGCCACGCAAAGACTAAAAGATTACCTCTTGGAGGGAATGGCAATCAATCAAAAACGATTGGAAGAACAAAATAAAAAAATACAAGTCTTACATGATGGCATTCGAATAATGAGTCGAGCTATTGAAGAAAAAGCCAATGATTCAGACGAATTTAAATGGCTGCAACAATACAGCCTTGGATTACAATTATTAGACGATTATGACCATGAAACACTGGATCAATTTGGCTCAAGTATCCAAAATGCGAATTATCCGAGTCAGAGCGATTATGTCAATATCATTCAAACCTTACAAAAACAAACCCCATCCAACCTCTTTGGCAAACAAAAAGATGGCGGATTTGAAAGTGCCATTCATCAAATCCAAAAAGGATTTGACCATTTTGACCTCTACCCTTCCATCCAAGAAAAAGCTGCAATGCTCTTATACCTCATTGTCAAAAACCATTCCTTTGTAGATGGGAACAAACGAATCGCTGCGGCTTGTTTTCTATTATTCTTAGACAAAAATAAGCTTCTTTTTCATTCCGATGGACAGCCCACCATCGAGAACCAAGCATTGGCCAGCATTACTCTATTTGTGGCGACAAGCCAACCAAATGAATTACAAACTGTCAAAAAGCTGGTTATCAGCATATTGAATAGAAGTCTAGAAATTGGCAATAAAATCAAATATCACATCCCTCTCTTTAATCTTTCTATGTTAATATTTGAAATTGCTTGAATAAAGCCATTAAATTTCTTTAAATTTAGGGTATTCAATAACTAAACTACAATTTTGACATTCAAAGAATTAGGACTAGCAGATAGTTTATTAGCAGGAATTGATTCCATGGGATTCAAAACTGCAACACCCATACAAACCCAAGTAATTCCCCCTATTTTAGAAGGTAAAGATATTATCGCATCCGCTCAAACTGGAACGGGGAAAACAGCGGCATTTTTACTACCAGTCGTTCATAAATTAATCACTGAACCACATGCAGAAGATAAAATAAATGCCTTGGTCATTGTTCCTACGCGTGAATTGGCGATTCAAATTGCTGATAACATGGAAGGTTTAGGTTATTTCACCAATGTGGGTTGCATGGCCGTATATGGTGGTGGAGATGGAAACTCTTTTACCACAGAAAAAACAGCTTTAACCACAGGTATAGACATCATTGTATGTACACCGGGAAGAATGATTGCCCATTTAAACATGGGTTATGTCAATTTAAAAGAGGTGAAATACTTGGTCTTAGACGAGGCCGACCGAATGCTCGATATGGGTTTTCAAGATGAGTTAATGAAGATTATTTCGTTTTTGTCTCCAGAGCGTCAAAACCTATTATTTTCAGCTACCATGCCGCATAAAATGCGGGAATTGGCTCGAAAAATTTTGCATAAACCCGTAGAAATCAACATTGCCGTTTCAAAACCACCTGAACAAATTATCCAAAATGCCTTTGTGGTCTATGAAGCCCAAAAAGCCCCTTTGGTTAAATATTTATTGAAATTAAAAGAATATACTCGGGTCATTATCTTTTGCTCCAAAAAACAAAACGTCAAACACTTAACTGCCGATTTGAAACGTGCTAAATTTAGCGTGGAAGAAATCCATTCCGATTTAATGCAAGACCAAAGAGAAAGGGTGATGCAAGAATTCAGAAATAAAAAAATCACAATTTTGGTAGCAACCGACATACTAAGTCGAGGAATTGACATTGATGAAATTGAATTGGTGA
>JBILRJ010000361.1:0-2998 GCA_044372695.1 Spirosomataceae bacterium | reverse complement strand
ATCAACGATTCTATTGAATAAAGGCACATTTAAACTTCTTTTAAATAATAGGAAGAAAAAAGTTGACAAAAATATTTGTATGAAAATAAAACTTCATATACATTTGTAAAAAATTACAAGGGAATGAAAAATAAGGATTCGGATAATAAGGAGGTAAAGAATAAAAACCTTAAAATGTTGGCACAGGATTTGGCAACATTAGACTTCAAAAATGGAAAGTCATTCATGGCATTTCCCGCTGATGAAATTGAAGGTATGACTTTACCTCAGATGATTTCCGCTTACGAGTCTGATAAATTCTCTGCTAATATTTTAGATGGGTTTAGAAAGAAGGTATTTGCGGAACGAGATAGATTGGTTCAAGAGGTTTTAAATTTCTACACAACCAAACTTGACTTTAAGGATGCTGAGTCTTCGATGTCACCGGAAGAAATATTTCAAGTAATTGAAGAAAAGAAGATTCAGGTTAAACGACTTACTATGGTTCTTAAACCTGACTGCTATCAAACGATTACAAAAAAGGCGAATGGTGATGAATATGACTTGGTTAAACTAAACTGGATTGGAGATGATGGAGATAAATTCATCAAGGTCTCAAAGACGTTTGGTTTGAAAGGGAAATTGGGATTAGAGTTTTCCATGAAAAAGGTACTTAAAGACTACTTCATGACGGAGGCAGAAGAGCTAACAGATTGGAAACAACAACAAAAGTTTGCCAGAGCAGTTAGAGCTGACCATGTTGCATCAATTGATGGTAAGACGTGGGTGTTTGAGTTCAAACTTAGTGACAAGAACGAGTTCATCAAAACTGCATTGAGGTTTGAGTTGTGGGATAACTACTATCAAACTTATCTAAATACAGGAACGAATTAAAAAAACGAGACGGATGAAAGTCCGTTTTTTAAGACCCAATTTTGGTTGACAAAACATTTTACCAACTTTTAAAAGTTCATTAACAATTAAATTTTAAAGCATGAAAAATGTAATTAACGTTGAGATTATCGAATTAAATAATATCAAAATTCACCCTTTGCTTGAGCAATTTGTGAAACCCAAAAAGAAGGACCACATCGAATACACCATGCATCGTTTGGGTCAATTCACACCTTTACTAGGAAACCTAGTCGAAGGAACATTCTACGTCACAGATGGGATTGTACGATTGGAAGTTGCAAAATCTTTAGGACTGAAAACACTACAATGTCTACACGTTCACATCCCCGATGAAGATGTAGTGAAGATTAGATTAACTAGTAATCAACGAACGACTATGTCATACTCAGAAATGGCTCACTATGCGGAACATTTATTAGGTCTTTTAGGGAAATCTCAAGGTAAGAAAAGAGACTTAATGGGATTTGATTTTGTCGACAAAGACGATCATTATGGTCTCGTAGGAAAAGAAAGATTTGAATTGGTCTGCCACTTGCTTGACTTACCAATCAAGGCATCATCATTACGAAAGTTGATGGAAATTAAATGGTTCGAAGATGAGAATCCGGGGAATAAAGTAGGGATTATGGATGGTTTGGAAAATGGGTTATATAAGATTGACAAAGCACATCAATTACTTGGAGAAAAGGCCAAGAAAGAAGCCAAAATTGCGGAAAGAAAGAGAAGAGATTATGAAGGAAAAGTAAATGATGTTAGTTTCCATTTGTTCAATACATCGTCATTAGACCTTTCAAATATACCGGATGGAATTATGAGAATGTTCATCCAATCACCACCGTATTGGCAACTTCGTGAATACAGAAATCAACCTGATTATTTTATCCATGGTCAGGAAAAAACCTTGGCCGAATACATTGAGAATGAGGTAAAGTTTTATCGGGGAGCTAAGAGAAAATTAGTATCAAATGGTGTAGTTGTGATTATCATTGGCGAGACTTACAGAGACGGTTATCAGGGTGTTTGCACCAAATTAGAAACTGCACTTGAGAAGGATGGCTGGTATATTCTTGATGTAAATACCTTTGTCAAGACCAATGCTAAGGCGACACCTCATGTGGCAAGATTTCTGAATTCGAAAGAAACCATCATCGTCGCAGGTTTGAAGCCAGCAACTGAAACGTTATTTAATGACGTCACAAGACCTTCTTCAATTGGGGAGTTTAAAGTGATTCCTGGTTCATCAAGAACCACTGGTGGTAAAGGGTTTTCAATGGCATCTCCTGAGTCATCCATTACCAATGTGTTTATTGAGTCAGTATTTCAAAAGTCAGAATACTCGGATGTTGATGATGAATTTTTTCACCAAGCTCCCACATCGGTTAACATCTACGAGAAATTCATCTTAGGCTACAGTAATCCAGGGGAAAATGTAGGGGAATTATTCCTTGGGAGTGGTTCCGGCTTGGAATCAGCAATTTTAAACGGAAGACATGGGTACGGCTGGGACGTAGACCATGAGTCAATTGACTTTTGTAATAAACGTCTTAATAAACGACTTGAAGAAAGAGAACAAGCGAAAATCGAATTATCGATTGCCGCATAAAAGATAGTGCCTACCTGTGGGTGTTTAGGATATTTAACCCTCAAAACAATTTAAATTTTAAAAACATGAAAAAAGTAAGTTTAGAGTGCACTTATACGATTTTTTGTTCTACTGTGGTAGAAGTGCCAGATGATTTTGAGTTTGAATCTTATGAGCCAGATGAGAGAATCGATGAATTAGAGTCGATTTTAAATGTAAGTATTGATTCAATTATTCCCGAGCCAGAGGTTAAGGACCACGAATCAATTAATGATTTGTCATTCGATGAGTGGCATGAAGTTGATGTAGATTAATTACTTTATAAAATTACCGACCTGAGGGTGTATAGGTTTTAAACCCCATCAAACAATTAAATTATATTATTATGCTTTTAGAGAAATTTTCTCCGACCAAAAATCTTGGATTTGAAGTTTATCAAAAACTTCGGTTCGAGTCCAAGTTCAACATCTGTTTAATGGCAGATAGAGACATGTTGAAACACTTCTATGGTATTGAATTTAC
>JBILRJ010000360.1:0-3005 GCA_044372695.1 Spirosomataceae bacterium | reverse complement strand
GAGTTTGGCACACCACTTACGGCTATTATTGGCGAGGCAGATGTGGCTTTATTGAAAGATAGAACGCCAGATGAGTATAAGGAGGCCTTACAAAAAATACTTAAACATTCAGAAAGGCTCAATAAAATAAGCCAGTCTTTGCTTTTTTTAGCACAAATAGGGTATAAGGATAATAAATTAAACTATACCATTTTAAGAACCGACGAGCTAATATTGCAGGCCAATGAAATTATGAATCAACTAATTCCTAAAAATAACATAAAAATAGATTTTGAGTTGTTGCCTGAAAACCCCAAAAAATTAAAAATAATGGGTAACAAAGAATTACTCATGTTAGCCATAACAAACATTATCACAAATGCTTGCAAATATTCAAGTAATAAACCGGTAATCATAAGTTTGGCTTCCACAAACAATGAAATCGTAATGATTTTTAAAGACCAAGGAATAGGCATTCCTGAGTCAGAATTGCCATTTATATTTGATCCTTTCTTTAGGGCCAGCAATACTGCCGCATATGATGGTTATGGGATAGGTTTACCTCTAACCCAAAACATTATCAAAATTCACAAAGGGGAACTTATTATTAACTCCGTCCTACATAAAGGAGTTACTGTTCAAATAAAATTACCTATGGCTACTGTCAGCCGCTAAAATTTCCAGTTTCCTATAAGCCTGTTAGACTAATATCTACGACTACCATTTTGCTAGTCGCATGACTCTATTCATTCTAGATTAAAAATCTAATCTAATTCTAATCTTAATCTTAATTGGCTCTAATATCTACAGCCTATCATTGTAGTATTTATTTATCAATCGCCAAAGGCATGGAAAAGAAAATACTGATTCCTATAGACTTTAGAATAGAGTCTTTAAATACGCTAAAATATGCTTTAGAAGAGCGAAAGCATGAAAAATCAAGTATCATCTTAATGTATTCAGAGTATCTCAGCGATTCGATAACTGAACTTTTGTTTTATGATTCTGCCAAAATTATTAAAGCATTAGCAAGTTCAGATTTTAACGATGCCTTAGCCATTATTATTAATACATATGAATCTAGTCTTCTTAGCATTAAAATAGAGCTGTTTAATGGCTTAAATTCAACTGCCTTTTTAAATTTTTATGAATCACGTGGAGTAGACTTAGTCTATTTACCCAAAGATTATCGCATGAAACCTCATAAAAACGGTTTTGATCCAATTCCCATAATAAAAAAATCGAAGGTGGAATATAGAGAAGTAGCTTGGCCAAGCGATCATCTTACCACCAACAAAGATGAATTAAACCAATTATTTAAATAAAAAAACATGAGCGAATCAAAATTTCCAAGCACCCCATTGGGGCGAATAAAATTATTTTTTACCTTTTTCGATTCTCGATGGGAGGATTTAACCAAAGAAAATTGGTTAAATGTAGCGTATAAAGATTTAAGTGCCGGGTTGATCGTTGCCATGACAGCCATTCCCATGGCAATGGGTTTTGCGATGGCGATGGGAATGCGACCAGAACATGGCATTATAGCTGGGGCTTTGGCCTGTGTAGTGGGTAGAACTTTTGGTGGATCGAAATATCAAGTTTATGGTCCGACAGCTGCATTTATTCCAGTTATTGCTGCTCTAATTGCCAAGTACAGTAATCCAGCAAACGGTGGAACTTTTGAACAAGCGCATGGTTTCCTTGTTTTAGTATCCATTATCTCGGGAATTATTCTAATAGTAATGGGAATATTTGGTGTGGGTAAATATGCCAAACTTGTTCCTAATTCAATTATCGTTGGTTTTACCATTGGTATTGCCGTGGCGATTGCTGCGACAAATTTCAAAGACATTTTAGGATTAGATAGTTTCAAAGTATTGCTTGGTGATAGCTCTAAAAGTTTAAGTGAGCGGATTAAATTTATGTCGGAACACCTTCATTTAATTAATGGATGGTCAATAATATTAGGTTTAATTACTTTTCTTTTGGCAAAATATTTGTTGAAAATTTCTATTTACATCCCTGGGCCAGTAATTGCAATGGGTACAGCTACCGTATTGGCAGCTACCTTATTAGCGGATAAAAACATCATATTAGTGCGTGATTTATATGGATCTATTCCAAACAATTTCTTCAAATTACAACTACCATATTTACCTGCAATGAATGGAAGTGTCATGATTGACATTATCTATTTTGTGGTATCCATCGTATTTGTATCGGGCGTTGAAAGTGTTTTATGTTCTTCGATGGCTGATAGACTTGCTAAAAATGACAGAACGCCTTTTAATCCAGACAAAGAATTTTTTGGTCAAGGTTTGGTTCAAATCATCACACCATTGGTACAAGGCTTTCCTTGTACAGGTGCATTGGCAAGAACAGCCACAAGTATAAAAGCGGGTGCTACAACTCCTTTGGCGGGCTACTTTAAAGCTATCCTAAAATTAACCATGGCATTTTATTTGGCTCAATATTTAGAATTAATCCCTATGGCTTGTATTGGCGGTATTTTGGTTTGGGTAGCCAGTAACATGATAAAACCCTCTGAAATTAAAGAAATCAAACATGCTGGTAAATTCGAATTTGCAATGATGATTTTTACGGCAGTAATGGTACCAATGACGGACTTTTTGACTGGAGTACTTTCTGCATTGGTTATTTATTTTGTGGTGAAATATGCTTTCAAGAAAATGAAAAAAAGCAGTCTATAACATTTTTTGCCTCTTTCTAGGAAAAGGGAGGTACAAATCAAAAAGAGGTCAATTTGACCTCTTTTTTTGTTTAAAAACATCAATCTAATTTGGCAAGCATTTAAACTATAATCAAAACTAGACGTCCTATTCAATTGATTATTTCCAAAAGTCAAAAAGTGGGCCCTTGTTGCCAAAAATAGGGTCAGAATCAGGAATGGGGATGTTTAATATTTCTTCAATGATTGAAATGCTGTCTTCATTTTTCAAACTAAGTATTGAATTCCATTCCGCACCATTGGGATATCCGCCAACAAATTGATAGTCGAGTGAATT
>JBILRJ010000069.1:0-11500 GCA_044372695.1 Spirosomataceae bacterium | reverse complement strand
GGTGAAATTGATTCTCAAACAGGTTCTATATCCATGAACCCTGGGGAAAGAATGTCAATTTTGAAACAAAATCATTTCGAATTTGAAGAAACACCTGTCCTACAGACGGTCATTATGGGAAATAAACGTCTCTATGATTTAATGTTGGAGAAAGATGCCATTTACATGAAGGAAGATTTCACAGAAGAAGATGGCAATAAAGCAGCTGACTTAGAAGCAGAATTTGCAGAATTGAACGGATGGGAAGCCGAGTCAGAAGCGGCTACTTTATTAAGTGGTTTGGGTATCAAGGAAGACAGTCATTATACCTTACTAAAAGATTTAAATGGTTCTGAAAAAGTCAAAGTTTTATTAGCTCAAGCATTATTTGGCAATCCAGATATTTTATTGCTGGATGAACCAACCAATAACTTAGACATTGATTCCATATTTTGGTTAGAGGGGTACCTTCAAAATTTTAAAAATACAGTCATTGTTGTTTCCCACGATAGACATTTCTTGGATAATGTGTGTACACATATTGCTGATTTAGATTTTGGGAAAATTCAATTATATGGTGGTACGTATACTTTTTGGTATGAGTCATCTCAATTGGCTGCTCGTCAAAGAACTGATCAAAACAAAAAAACAGACGAAAAGAGGAAAGAACTGGAAGAGTTTATTCGTCGTTTTTCTGCCAATGTTGCCAAATCCAAACAAGCTACTTCACGCCAAAAAATGTTGGATAAGTTGCAAGTGGATGACATTAAACCATCATCTCGTAAATATCCTTTCATTAATTTTAAACCGGAAAGAGAAGCAGGAGACCAATTATTAAGTGTTGAAAACTTGTCTGCCCAAACAGATGAAGGAATTGTACTGTTTTCAAATCTGTCTTTTACCATAAATAAAGGAGATAAAGTGGCATTTTTGGCTAAGGATTCTTTGGCAATAACTGCATTGTTTGATATTTTGATGGGAGAGAGAAAAGCTAATTCTGGTGAATATAAGTGGGGTGTCACTACCATTCAAACCTATTTGCCCAACGATAACGCTTCTTATTTTCAAGATGCTTCCATTAACCTAGTAGATTGGTTAAGGCAATATTCTGTCGAAAAAGATGAAAGTTTCATTCGTGGGTTCTTAGGTCGTATGCTATTCTCTGGAGATGAAGCTTTGAAAAAATGTACAGTCATTTCAGGAGGTGAAAAACAAAGATGCATGTTTTCTAGAATGATGTTGTCGGGTGCGAATGTATTATTGTTTGATGAACCGACCAATCACTTGGACTTGGAATCTATTACAGCTTTGAATAATGGAATGATTGAATTTCCAGGAACCATGTTGTTTACTTGCCATGATCATCAATTAACCAATACCGTTGCCAACCGTGTCATTGAATTAGGATCAAAATCGTGTTTAGATAAATTAATGGGTTATGATGAATTTATTACGGATGCCACAGTAAAAACACAAAGACTTGGGCTGAAGTAATTTTATTGATCGTTAAAATAAAAAGGTAAGCTATGAATGTTTATTCCTAGCCTACCTTTTTGTTTTTTATTTAAGTTATTATAGAACTTTTATGCCTAATTTTTTAGCCTCTTCTTTTGCTTGAGGAATCAATGATTTAATGGTATTGATACGCGTATTATGAGAAGGGTGTGTGCTCATGAATTCAGGTTGGCTTTGTTCCTTTGAACTTACTTTATCCATTCTTTCCCAAAAGGATATCGCCTGCTCAGGTTGATATCCTGCTATAGCCATTAAAATCAAACCAATTTTGTCAGCTTCAGTTTCATGACTTCTACTAAATGGCAACATGAAGCCAACATTGGTGCCTATCCCGTAGTATTGTTGCCACGTTTGCTGTGTGGTACTATCCTTTGAAGCTGTTGCCAAACCAATTGCCATGGCACCGTATTGCTGAAAAGTTCCAGCTTTCATTCTTTGGCCTCCATGATTGGCTAGCGCGTGTGCAATTTCATGACCCATTACTGTGGCTATTCCAGCCTCGGTTTGGCAAATTGGTAAAATACCCGTATAAAAAACTATTTTACCACCGGGCATACACCATGCATTTACTGATTTATCTTCTACCAATTTACTTTCCCACTTGTAGTCTTTTAAATAAGTAGGATGCCCGTGCTTGCTCAACCATAATTGTGCTCCAGCTACCAATTTTTCCCTTATCTTATCGATTGTTTTAGCCTCTTTTGTGTCACGTATTACTTTGGCTTCAGTTAAGAATTTGTCGTATTCTTGAAATGTCATCGGAAAAAGATCTTGGTTATTTACACCCAATGTTTTTTCTCCGGTAAAGGGATTTAAAGTGGTACAAGCATTAATAAAAAGTAAAAGTAAAAGTGATGCAATGATGGATTTCATGATGGTATAATAATTAGTTGATTTAGCTACAAAAATACGTGAATTAATGGGCAAAGAAAAAGGTTCCAATCCATTAAACATGAATTGGAACCTTAAAAATGTACTAAATATCTGATTATAAAATAAAGCGTGTCGATAAGAAATTAGATTGTTGGTTTTCAACAATTTGATTTACAATATCTTTATTTAATTGATTGGATTTTGTCGCCACAACCGTACGAATAGAGAATGATCTCAAGGCCGCGGTTACACTGAGTGTTCCTTCAGCAGAATCTTTTCTTCCTGTAAAAGGGAAAGAATCTGGTCCTCTTTGACATTGTGCATTGATATTAACCCGGGAAACTTGATTTACAGTATCATCAATTAATGCAGAAATTTGATTTACATCAGTGCCAAAAATGGCGACTTGCTGCCCATGAGAAGATTCGTGAATGTAATCAATCGGTACAGAAATATCATCAAAAGGAACCACTGGAACTACAGGGCCGAATTGTTCTTCTGACCAAATTTTCATTTTGCTGTTTACGGGATACAATAAGGCTGGAAAGAAAATGGATTTAAAATTTTCTCCTCCATGCGGATTCATGACACTCGCACCATGTAATTTAGCATCTTCGATCAATTCTTTTAAATAAGCTGGCTTGTTAGGTTCAGGTAGTGGAGTAATTTGCACACCTGGCTCCCAAACCATACCGATTTTTAAAGCTTCTATTTTTTCAGCTAATCCTTTGTTAAATGCATCAGCTAAACTGCTGTGTACGAAAATCATTTTAATCGCGGTACATCTTTGTCCATTAAAAGACAATGATCCCAAAAGACATTCATTGATGGCAACATCGAGTTGTGCACTCTCAGTGACTATGGCCGCATTTTTAGCATCCAAACCAAGTATGGCCCTTAGTCGATTAACTTTAGGGTGCATTTTTTTAAGTTTATCCGCTACTTTAGATGAACCAATTAAGGTTAAAACATCGATTTTACCTGATTCCATTAATTGTGGAATGATGCTGTTTCCTCTGCCATACAAAGTGTTGATTACACCAGCGGGGAATGAATCTCTGAAGGCTTCCAACAATGGATAATGCAATAATGTGCCATGTTTGGGTGGTTTGAATAAAACCGTATTTCCCATGATTAGAGCCGGAATTAAGGTGGTAAAGGTTTCATTCAATGGATAATTGAATGGACCCATACATAAAACAACTCCCAAAGGTGAGCGTCTGATTTGTCCGATTATACCTTCTTCGATGATGAAAGTGGATGATGTACGATCTATATCTTTTAAGGCCCCAATTGTATCATAAATATACTGTACCGTCCGATCAAATTCTTTTTGGGAATCCGTTAAAGATTTTCCAATTTCCCACATGAGTAATTTGACAACTTCATCTCGTTTCTGAATCATTTTTTGTGTGAATTTTTCCACACATTCAATTCTTTGTGAAACGCTCATTGAAGGCCATTCTCCTCGTCCGTTGGAATAAGCTTTTACTCCAGCGTAAAGAACTTCCATGGCATCTGTCGCATCTGTAATTGGATAAGATCCAATACGCTTTTGTTCCAATCCATTTTCTGTTCTAACATAGATAGGCGACCAAACATCCTGTGTTTTTCCAGTCCATTGTCTAAGTTCACCATTGACTAAATATTCTTTTTGCTCGATCGGTTTTATTAGATCGTATTCTTTGGGAATCTCACTAGCGCTGGGAAATAATTTTTCTAAATCACTTGATTGCATTTGATTTTAAATTTAGGAATGCAAAGTTTGTCATTTTTGAATAATTCAAAGAATGTATTGACTGATTTATTAGAAAAGTAATAGGAAAATTATAAATTATACAAAAAATGATGGTTTTGCTAACTTAATCTTCTGCAAATTCTAATTTATATTTTCTGCGAATTTTGTTGATTTCAAATCTTTTTTGATCCGTAAAACTAGATTCATGCATTAATTCAAATTCTTTTTTCCAGAGATCGAACAAAGCTTTTTCTGTATTTTCAAAATACTTTGAATCAATTTTTTTACTGATAAGGTATGCGTCAAATTCCATTATTGCTCCATTTTTTTCGATTGTAAAACAACAATATAAATGCGAACAATGCTAAGATACCAGCAATAAAAAAGGGTAAAGGAAGATTTGTGAATTTTCCTTGATAGATGGATCCTGCAAAAAATGCTCCAATGCCGATACCCGCCTCCAAGGCAATGTACATGGTCGCCATGGCTCTTCCCATGTGTTCTTTTTGTCCTAAATCGTTTGTCCAAGCAGCAAGGGTAGGGGTATTAAATCCCCAAGCAATACCGAATAAAACCGCCGAAATACACAAGGTGTTCGTAGTTGGATGTATGACCAAAATAAACATTGAGATGGCTAAAACCAAACAGGAATACTGAATGATTGGAACTCTACCAATTTGGTCTGAAAGTTTGGAAAAGAAAATTCTTATGGCGATCGAAGATATGGTGTAAATGGTGAAATACAAACCTTTATTGGTCCATCCAATGTGTTTGGATGTATCTGGCAATAGTGTTACAACAACACCTGATGCGAAAGAAATTAATAGCATTACTATAAATACAGGTAAAACTTTTGGTTCAAATACATCTTTCCATTCCATCTTGAATAACTGAATACTAAATTTACTTTTACTAGATTTTGGTAAAGTCTCTTTCAATTTCAATAATATTAAAATGGAGGCCAACGCAAATAAGGAAGAAATGTAAAACATCAGATCTAATCCGAATTCATCGGCAAGAAAGCTTCCAATAGCTGGTCCTATCGACATGCCTGTTGCAGTAAATATACCAAGACTACCTTGAGCTTCACCTCTTCTATTTTCAGGAATAATATCCGCCACATACGCAGCAGTCGCAGTTGGTTTTGTACCAGTTGACATACCGTGAACCAATCGGAGAAATAAAAATCCTTGAACGGTATGAATGATTGGATATAAACCCCCACAAATGAAACAAACAATTGAACCAAATGCCATCACAGGAACTCGGCCTATGTGGTCGGTTAATTTACCAGAAAATGGTCTTATTAATCCAGCTGTTAAAGTAAATAAGGCGATTGTGTAGCCAATATATTCTTTACCTCCTAAGCTGCTCAAATAGTCGGGAAGTTCAGGGATAATCATCGAAAAACTCGCCGAAAATAGAAAATTACTTAAGCACAAAAGTACAAATGATAGGGTGTAAATGGATTTAGAGGATGCCTGATTTTTCATCCATTAATCGACTAAAATTTCTTCTGTTTCATGTTTGTTAAAGGCCATTAAGAATGCTGGAAGCAAAATTAGATTGCAAATCATGGCCATTAATAAGGTAACAGAAACCAAAACACCTAAGGCTTGCGTTCCTTTGAAAGTGGAAGCAGTAAAAATGAAAAAACCAAAAAATAAAATCATTGCGGTGTAAAACATAGAAACCCCTGTTTTTTGAATAGTTGTCTGTACTGCTTTTTTAACATTTTGATTATTTTTTGACCATTCATCTTTGTACCGGGTTAAGAAATAAATAGTTCCATCACTAGAAATACCAAAAGCAATTGAAAAAATCAGAATGGTGCTAGGTTTTAAAGCGATGTTAAAATATCCCATTAAACCTGCAGTGATGATTAGAGGTATCAAACTTGGTAGGGTAGAAATGATCACCATTTTCCAGCTTCTAAACAGTAATGCCATCAACAAACAAATTAAAAATATGGCTGTTAGTGTACTTTCAATTAGATTGCTTTGTAAATATTCTGTTTGGAAAGCATAAATCACGGAGTTACCTGTTACTTCTGCTTTGAATGTACCAGGTGAACCTGCTTTTAATACTTCTCCGGTTTCTGGATCTGTTCGAAATATGGAATCAATTTTTGGTTGTATTTCATCAAATAATTCTTTCGTACGTACTGTTCCTGCATCTTGCATTTGGAAACTGATTCGCGTATATCGGCTACCTGCATCAATAAATCCAGAGAATAAATTATTCTTGCCTTTTAAACTGCTTTGGAATTCCTTAAGCTTAGATAATTCGTCGATTCCTGGAAGTTGAAAATATTTGGGATCTCCTCCACGATAGACTTGATATAAATACTTAGTTGCAGTCAAAACTGATAAACCTTTAGTGAATTCCGGATATTTTTCGATTAACTTTTCTGTCCTTTTAATTTTAGAAAGAATTTCTGGGCTTAATGCTTTACCATTTTGATACGCATCTACTGTGATTTCAAAAGGCATGACTCCCAGAAAGTGCTTTTCAATGAATTTTAAATCTCTGTAAATGGCATTTTCCTGAGGTAAATCATCCACTATATATCCAATAGCTTTTATTTTAGTAATTCCGTATATGGAAATAGCTAACAAAATTATAACAAAAGAATAAATGACTTTTCGTCGCGCAAAAACCCAATTTTCAATTTTTGATAAGACCAAATTAACTTTCTTGGATTCAAAATGCGCTAAATCTTTTCTACTTGGGGGTGCGAGGTAACTGAAAAAGATGGGAATTAATAGAAGAGAAACTAAAAAAGTAAACATGACATTTATCGATGCTACTACACCAAACTCTACCAACAAAGCAGAACCTGTAAATGCAAAAACTCCAAAACCTATGGATGTGGTCAAATTGGCAAGGAATAAAGTTCTGCCTACTTTTGAAGTGCTTTCCTTTAATGCCATTTCCTTGTTTTTGGATGACATGTAAGCTTCGTGGTATTTATTCAAAAGAAAGATGACATTAGGTACACCTATGACAACAATCAATGGAGGAATAAGACCCGATAACAGCGTAATTTTAAAACCTAAAGCCACAATCGTGGCCAATGATGCCACAATGCCTATCAAAATAATGATCAATGCAAAAAATACTACTTTGAAAGATCTGAAAAAATAAAATAAAATGACAGATGTGACTAAAATAGCTAAAATTAAAAATATCACTAATTCATTGGTCACTTGTGCTGTTAACTCAGTGCGAATAAATGGCATGCCCGAGTAGTGTAATGCATGTCCTGTACGCTTTGTGTATTTTTCTCCTAAAGCTTTTATTTCTCGAACTAGGGTTATTCGGTTTTTATTATTGATCGTTTTTTGATCTAGAGAAATCAACATTAAATGTACTTTTAAATCAGCTGTGTACAACATTCCCGTATAAATGGGTAACTGTGTTAATTTATTCTTTAATGAATCTAGATTTTCCTTTGAAAGCTTTTTGTTGGCTGAAAAAACTGGTCGTGAGTTGAATTTTTTATTAAGAGTATCAATGTATATTTCAGGAATATTACTTAGCGATATGGTATTTTTTATTCCTTCTTTTTTAGCAATGGAGTCGCTTAAAGCACGCCAATTTTGAAATTCCAAGGGAGTGAAAAGGGAAGGATTTTCCAAGCCAATGACCATAATGCTGCCATCTTCTCCATATTTCTTTTTAAATGATTCATATAATTGAAATCGAGCATCTGATTTAGGAAGGATTTTGGCTAATTCATAACTTAATTCAATTTTACTAGCTACAAAACCAAGTCCTAGAGACAGAAATAAGATTGCAATTAGAATTGAAACTTTAAATTTTAATATAGCACTAGCCAATGAATTCCAAAAATTATTCATAATGTTTAACTTTTTAACAAACTTTCAGCAATTAGTAAATCATCGGGTGTTGTGATTTTGATATTTTCGTAATTGCCGTTAATTAGATGGATTTTTTCCCCCATTTTTTCTACCACACTTGCGTCATCCGTGAATAAATCAGAATATGTTTGATTAAATGCCTCTCTCAAACTAAATAAATGAAAAACTTGTGGAGTTTGAATGATTTTAACCTCATCACGATTTATGGATACATACGCTTGAGTGTTGGCGTCCCATAATCGGATGGAATCTTTAGAAGAAACAGATAAAACAGCATTTTTGTGTATGATACTTACCTGGTATGCTTCTTGAATGCATTCTATAGAAACCAATGGTCTTACTCCGTCGTGAATTCCCACAAGACAATTATCAAGATCACTAATGGCTTGAATTCCGTTCTTGCTTGAATGAAAGCGGCTTTCTCCGCCCTCAATGAGTCGGTGAGGTATTTCTTGTTCAAAATCAGAAAACTCTTGACATAAACTAAACCAAGTTGAAATTTGGTCTTTGGGTAAGACCAAAACCAATTCAATTTCTGGTATGGCACGTTTAAATTGCCTCAGCGTATAATATAAAATAGGTTTGTTTTGAATACGCAAAAATTGCTTAGGAATAGAACTATTCATTCTTTGTCCAGTTCCTCCCGCTACAATTATCGCATATTTTTTCAAAACAAACCTTTAATTAAATGAACTTAGATGATAAGCATTACATCACCATAACTAAAAAAGCGATACTTTTCTTTTATAGCTTGTTTGTAAGCTTCTTGAACCAATTCATGACCACCAAATGCCGATGCCATCATCAATAATATGGACTCAGGTAAATGAAAATTTGTCAATAAGGCTGTTGGTATTTTAAATTCGTAAGGAGGAAAAATGAATTTATCTGTCCAACTATTAATGGGTTTTAAATGCCCACTCGCAGATACAGAGGATTCCAATGCTTTCATCACCGTAGTTCCAATCGCTAAAACCTGCTTTTTATTATCAATGGCTTGATTAACATAATCACAAGTAGAAGGATCAATGATGAAATGTTCTGAATCAGTTTTATGCTTGGTTAAATCTTCTACGTCTACTTGTCGGAAAGTTCCTAATCCCACATGTAGTGTGATTGGCGTAAATTGTGAACCATTAAGCTCTAAGCGCTTCATGATGATTTTAGAAAAGTGTAATCCTGCTGTTGGAGCAGCTACAGCCCCTACATGTTCTGCATAGATGGTTTGAAAGCGATCTCGATCATCCTCTGTAGCTTTTCTTTTCAGACGAATTTCATCTGGAAGTGGAGTTTCTCCTAATTCATGAATCGTATTCATCAATGCATCATGGTCGCCATCATATAGGAAACGTATGGTTCTACCTCTTGAAGTCGTATTATCGATTACCTCAGCAACCAAATCAGATTCGCCGAAATAAAGTTTATTTCCTACACGAATTTTTCTTGCTGGATCTACTAAAACATCCCATAAACGATGTTCTCTATTCAATTCTCTCAATAAAAAGACTTCAATTTGTGCACCGGTTTTTTCCTTGTTTCCATACAATCTTGCAGGAAAAACTTTTGTATTGTTGGTGACCAATACATCTCCCTCCCCAAAATAGTCCACGATGTCTGTGAATTTTTTGTGTTCAATCGTTTTTTCCTTACGATTTATCACCATCATTCGTGCGTCTTCACGATTTTCAGTTGGATTAAGTGCAATTAAACTTTGGGGTAAATCAAATCTGAATTCAGATAATTTCATTTGATGCGGGGTTGAAAATGTAGGTCAAAATAAAGTGATTTTAACCGATTATATAATATTAAATGTTATGTAATTTTAATAATCTACAAATATACACTTTTCAAAGGGGGCTTGTCAAGAGTTATTTTTAAACATTTCAAATTATTTTAGGTTAATCAATTGTATAAACTATGTTAATGAAAAAAATATCCATTTTTTGGTTTAGAAGAGATTTGAGGATAGAAGATAATAGTGGCCTATTTTATGCATTAAACGGTTTAGAATCCGTTTACCCTATATTCATTTTTGATCCTCACATATTAGGGAAGCTCAGCTCTAAAAAAGATGCCAGAGTTCATTTTATTCATGAAGCATTACTAAAATTATCTGTTGAAATTGGGTTGAAAACAGGAGGATTACAAGTTTATTTTGATGAACCTATCCATGTATTTCAATTGATTGCAAAGCAATTTCAAATCATGAATATATTCTCCAATCACGATTATGAAAAATATGCCATAGAAAGAGATGCAAAAATTAAATCTTGGGCTCTACAAAATGGGGTAAATTTTCTACAGTTTAAAGATCAAGTCATATTTGAAAAAGATGAGGTGCTTTCAGGACAAAATACACCTTATACTGTTTTTACACCTTATTCTAGAAAATGGAAAGAAAAGTTGACGAATTTTCCCATTTCACAATTTAATTCCCAAGATTTTACAAATTATTTTCCACAAAAATCAAATATTCCATCATTACAAAGTTTAGGTTTTGAAAACTCAACTCAAATTTTTCCTGATCCTTCCGTTTCTCCTGATTTAATTGTTCAGTATGCCGAAAATCGAGATTTTCCATCTTTATCAGCCACCTCTAAACTTTCCGTTCATTTGCGTTTTGGAACTGTCTCGATTCGAGGCTTGGTACTTAAGGCCTTGGGAAAGTCGGAAGTTTGGTTGAGCGAGTTGATTTGGAGAGATTTCTATTTTAATATTCTCTATCATTTTCCACACATTAATGAAGGTAAATCTTTCCGCAAAGAATATGATTTGATTGAATGGCGAAACAATGAATTAGAATTTGAGGCTTGGAAAACAGGAAATACGGGTTATCCAATAGTGGATGCGGGAATGAGGGAATTAAACAATACTGGATTTATGCACAATCGTGTAAGAATGATTGTAGCAAGTTTTTTAGTCAAACATTTATTGATTGATTGGAAATGGGGAGAAGCCTATTTTGCAGAAAAATTGCTTGATTTTGATTTTTCAGCTAACAATGGTGGTTGGCAATGGGCATCAGGTTCAGGATGTGATGCCGCGCCATATTTCCGTGTATTTAATCCGTATTTACAAACTGAAAGATTTGATAAACAACTACACTACATTAAAAAGTGGGTTCCTGAATTTCAAGAATTTCATTATCCTAAACCAATTGTAAATCATGAATTTGCTAGAAAAAGAGTTTTGGAAGTTTACAAAAAGGCTTTAAATCGAGTCTAATACACTCTTTTACCAAGAATATTATACTCATCTAAGTCTATACCCAAAAAACCTATCTTTAGGCTGACCTCTATTTTTAAGGGAATTTGGAATTCATCTTGACTGATCCATAACCTAATGGCATCTTTATCTTCAAATAGGTTGTTTTTGGGCATTACTAAAGAAGTTCGAATGCAGTTTTTTCGCCCAAATTTTGTTTGAATTTGTTCAAAATCTTTAACAATAAACCAGACATCATAAACAATTCCCTCAACCAGAATTTTTGCGCTTAATTTTTGCCCAATTT
>JBILRJ010000068.1:0-11513 GCA_044372695.1 Spirosomataceae bacterium | reverse complement strand
CTCCTTTCGTACAAGGCGAAGAGAACTCTCTTTTAGATGTATTGGAAAACGATTCAGAAGATAAACCCGATTCAGGTTTGATCAATGATTCACTTCGTCGTGAGGTACAAAGAGCCTTGTCAACCCTAACTCAACGTGAAGCTGATGTGGTGACCTTGTACTTTGGCTTAAATGGAGAGCATGCTATGACCTTGGAAGAAATTGGTGAAAAATTCAATTTAACCAGAGAGCGTGTTCGTCAAATAAAAGAAAAAGCCATTCGACGCTTACGTCATACATCAAGAAGTAAAGCATTAAAAACATATCTTGGATAAAATCAAAAGCCTCTCACGAGGCTTTTTTTTACTATGGCCTTTCCCAATGGACTTGTTGATCTAATCGAATTATTGGCCCTGCAAGGGGTTGAAGATGCTGTTATTTGCCCAGGATCAAGAAATGCGCCCATTATGTTGGCCTTGGTTAGAAATACTAAAATCAAATGTTACTCCATTTCAGATGAAAGATCTGCTGGATTTTTTGCATTGGGCTTAAGTCTGAAATCAAAAAAACCTAGCATCATTTGTTGTACTTCTGGTTCCGCAGTACTAAACTTTGCTCCAGCAGTGGTTGAAGCCTTTTTTCAAGAGGTTCCCATGATTGTGTTAAGCGCGGATCGACCCAAGGAATGGATAGGTCAATGGGATGGACAAACCATTTATCAGGATCAATTGTTCGGAAAACATGTCAAAGGATTTTGGAGTTTTGAAACACAATTTCTTCAAACACCTGACGAAATATCCCGTAATTTTGCCTCTTGCTACCAATCAGCCGCATCGGAACCCCAAGGACCTGTTCACATCAATGTACCCATTTCAGAACCATTTTATCCTGAATTCGAAGAGAAACTCCCCGAAATACAAGTTCGAAAATTTTCAAATGTAGAGAAGGAAAATTTTCATTTAAGTGCGGCAGAAAAAGAATTGATCCAACAGTATGTATCTAACTCGGCCAACATCTTGGTGACGGTGGGACAAATGGAAAAAAACTTGGAGTTTGAACGAATGATAAAGTCTTTGGTGACAAAAGGAATACCCGTAATTGGTGATTCAACTGCCAATTTACCGTCAGAATGCCTGATTTACCACGATTTGATTTTAATCAATGAGAAAATCTGGCCAGATTTGAAACCAGATTTACACATTCATTTTGGTAAATCGTTTGTCAGTAAAAGAATCAAACAATTCTTGCGAACTCATCAGCCGAAAGATTCTTGGTTAATTCATCCGAACCCCATTGAGACACCTGATCCATTTCAATGCTTAACTCGAATTTTTCCTTGCTATGCCAATGAATTTCTTCAAGAAATGCTTTCAATTTCATTTACTAAATTGAATACACAAATTGGCATTTGGACATCGGAAAAATCAAAAGTAGCCAAAAAACAAATTGATTTTTTTTCGGTCAAACATTGGAACGAACTAGCTATTTATAACTACCTATTTCGTACTCTGAATCAAACGAATTCAGATATCCATGTAGCTAATTCACTGGCTGTGAGATATTTGAACTGGACAAATGATCAAATAAAAAACAACGAAGTATTTTCAAATCGAGGAACAAGTGGAATAGATGGTTGTTTAAGCACAGCACTAGGAGCTAGTCAAAGACAAAGTCATCTAACTATTTCAATCATTGGTGATGTTGCTTTTCAATACGATAAAAATGCTCTTTGGAATAATTACATCCCCAATCATTTACGAATCATTGTATTTAACAATCAAGGCGGAGGAATATTTAGAAACTTAGCGGGCGCCACTGATTTACCTGAACTTGAAGAGTTTATGGAAACAAAACAAAAATTTACAGCAGAGAATAGCGCCAGAGATGCTAAAATAAATTACAAAAGTGCCAAAAATTGGTTGGAATTAGAGAAAATCTTACCCAATTTCTTGGACGAAAATGAAAGTGCATCCATTTTAGAAATATTTACCGATTCCTTGGTAAATGCCACAGAATTAAAAAAATACATGCAATTATTTCGAAGTTGATTTGGCTTCAATTTTAGCCAAATTAGATAAATATAATTTGTTTGTAGGTGAAATCTTTAAAGCTTTTTGTACCCAAAGGTTAGCCAACTCCCATTGTTTTTTTTGTATCGCTAAAAAACCTAAATTATTGTAAATCAAATCTTTGTACTTGTTTTTAGTCAAAGCCTTTTGGAAAATCTTTTCCGCTAAATCTAACTCATTCATTTCCTGTAAAACAACCCCTTTGTTGATTAGAGCTTCTACTAAGTTGGAATCCAACAGAATAGCTCTGTCATACGAGGCCAAAGAATTGTTCAAATCTTTGCTTTGAAAAAGTATATCGCCCTTTAATCGGTGGTTTGCTGCAGAATCAGGAAAGGCTTGAACCAACAAATTAACGTTTGTTAATGCTAAATCCAATTTATCTAAACTTTGAAAAACTTCCACTTTTTTAAATAAAGCAAAGGAAAATTGAGGATCAAGTTCAAATGCTTTCGTAAAATCATTCAAAGCCTCTTCATTTTTTTCCAAAGCCTGATAGGAGAGACCTCGATTATAAAAAGCATCTGAGAATTCACTTTGCTTGTTAATCGCTTCTCCAAACCATTTAATGGCTTCAAAATATTCCTTCTCTTTTAATTTTTGATTCCCCCTTAAAAAGAAATCACTGGCTTCTTTTTTGTCGTTGTCTGTCTGGCAAGCAACAAATAGAATTAAAGCTGTCAGCAATAGCAAAATGTTTTTCATGGTTTGAAATTAAGTCAATTTTTGAGAAAAGGAGCCACATTCATGCGAATAATTTCAATTTTCATTCGCATCTTTGTGCACAAATTAAAAAAAATACTATGGCGTACGCAGAAATGTTAACAGATAAGGGTTTAATGAAGATTGAGTTTTATTCAGAAGATACCCCAATTCATGTAAAAAATTTTATTGATTTAGCTGAAAAAGGATTTTACGATGGTGTGACTTTTCACCGCGTTATTCCCAACTTTGTTGTCCAAGGAGGTGATCCTACAGGCACAGGAGCAGGTGGACCAGGTTATACCATTCCATGTGAATTAAATGGAAATAATCAATACCATGATCGTGGAGTTTTGTCCATGGCACATAGAGGACCAAATACAGGAGGTTCTCAGTTTTTCATCTGCCACTCCCGCGCGAATACCTCACATTTAGATCGCAAGCATACTTGCTTTGGTAAAGTTATTGAGGGCTTGGACGTGATTGATTTGATTAGAGAAGGTGATGTAATTCAAAGTGTAAAAATTGTTCAAGAATAATGCACTTTATCAAAGAGATTCCTCACGAAACAATTCGTATTTCACTGTTTGAATGGAATTCAAAGTATATATTAAAATTTGAAACGCCACATATAGAACAGAGTTATAAATTTTCTGTTCTTGATTTTGGTACACAGAATGAAATAGAGGAGCTTGCAACAAGCTCCTCTTTCATTGAATTTGTCTCCCAAACCTTCACCAATATGTATGAAGCAATGGCCAAAGCGACAGAATATTAAATGCCTAACCAAGTTTTACGCAATTTCTTTTGCTCTTCGCTCAAAGTGCCTTCAGCATTTAACACATAGTTTTGTATTGGGCTTTGAACAATGGTAAGTAAAAAAGATCTTTCCATTCCATCGCGTTTAATGGTAAACAAAACGGTGTCATTCGGTTTTTTGTCGGCAACAAGTTTTTCTACTCCTTCAAAATTGGCATTGTTTACTTTAAGAATTTCGTCGCCTACATTAAGTCCCAATTGATATGCCGGCCCACCTTTGAACAACTGGGTAATGCGGTTATTCACAACGGTTAGTCCCAAAAATGGAGTCACTTTTCCTGGATTGGAAATCTTCCATTGATACCCAACGGCATTGAACAATCCCGCATACGAAGGTGAAACAAGTCCATAAATATGATTTTGGAACAAGCTTTTGGCTGAGCTACCAGCAGTTTTTGTAAAAGCATCCTCTAGCTCAGCATCGGTAAATCCACGCTGAAGTTTTTTGTAATAATTAAAATATAGATACTTGAATACATCGTCCAATGATTTTTTACCTGCAGTTTGCTGGATTATCCAAAGATTTAAAACACCTCCCAAAACAGATCCTTTATCATAATAAGAAATGGTTGCGTTTTTGGAATTTTCATTTGGACGATAATACTTGATCCAAGCATCCCAACTTGATTCTGCTGCAGTTTCAACTTTATTTCCGGGTTGATTTTCAACCGCTGATATTTCATCTGCAAGTCCGGTTAAATATTCAGATGTTGAAATAAATCCTGCTCTTTGGCTGATTAAATCTGCATAATAACTCGTTATTCCTTCAGAGAACCATAAATTGTGCGTATAATTTTCATTTTCATAATCAAAGGGCCCTAAGGCAATTGGACGAATACGTTTAACATTCCAAAGATGAAAATATTCATGAGCCAATAAATTTAAAATTCCTTTGTAACCCTTATCGGTTTCATAATTTCCTCTACTTACCTGGCAAGTAGTAGAATTCAAATGCTCCAATCCACCTCCACCACGAAACAAATTATGAATGATGAATAAATAGTGGTCGCTTGGGTGTTCACCAACAACCTTTTGGGCGGTTTCACACATTTTCTGCACATCTGCTATAAATTTAGCAGAATCAATTTTAGCAGGTCCATAAAATGCAATTTGATGCGGTACTTGGCCTACTTTAAATTCAAAAACTTTGTGATTTCCAATTTCGATTGGAGAATCGATCAACTCATCCAAATTTTTAGCTAAATACTTGAATTTACCAATTTCTTTCAAAGCGGTAGAAACCTTTTTGAAATCTTTAAAAGGCAATATTTCAATTTCTTGCGGTTCATTTTTCAAGGTATTCAAGTACATCAAAACACTTGCCGGGTTAATGTATCCATGGGAATCATCTAAAAAAGAGGTTCTAACAGACATTTCATAGGCATAGACTCGATAGGATAATTCTACATTTGAAATCCCCGCTGTTTTACCTAAAAACACCCTCCAAGTATTTTTATTGATTTTTTGCATGGAAAGTGATTTCCCGTTGGATTGAGCAGATACGCTCTCTACATTTTTGGCAAATTCTCTAATCAAGTAGGAGCCAGGTGTCCAAGCTGCCATTTTGAAATCGATAAAAGATTGCTTACTCGATTCTTTTGATAGGCTAACTTTCGTTTTTACTTCGAAATAATGCGTATGCGGTTCGGGCATCGAAATTTTATGTAAAATCCGATTGGAAGCAAAAATGGCAAAACTAGAAAAAACAAAAGAAAATAATAGAATGGATCTCAAATTAACTAATTTATGGTTCATTGATTGTCAGTGTATTGTAGATGAATAGGTAAAAAAAACAAATATAAACGTTTAGAAACTTTAAAACCAATTTTAGCCAATGAAGAGCCCTTCAAGTATAAAATTATTGATCAGAGGGACAATTAATCGCAAAAAAAATCGTATTATTGTAGTAATTGTTAATGCTGTAATTATTAAATAATGCGAAAACATACTTCTGTGTCGGGCTTGTTGCTAGCCTTGATTATTTTCTTCATAAATTTTTCCATTCTCGCTCAACAAACGTTTAGTTATAAAGACCATACTTTACATTTTAGGCAGGCCAAAGAGTATTTTGATTCCAAAAATTACGTAGCTGCCAAAGAGGAATTTTCTGCTTACCTAGAAAGTTTGGATCCATTACAGATTCGTGAGCAGAATGGTCAAAAAGTACTTGCGGAATATTACATTACCATGTGCTCTTTGTACATGAGTCAGCCAGAATCAGAGATTTTAGCGGAACGATTCATTTCAGATAATCCTGAACATCCGCAAGCGGTCAAATTATTAAGAGGTATTGGAACATTTTTTTATGATAATGGCGATTACCTCAAAGCCATTAAATACTTAAGTAAATCATCAGATACCAATTTAGAAGCTAAGTATAAACTAGCTGTGGCCTATTATGAAATGAAAGATTTCAGAAATGCACTAAAGTATTTCAATGAAATTAAAATGGAGCCTGAGGAAGAATACGCTTTCAATGCCTCATATTATGCAGGTATTTTGAATTTCAAAGAAAAAAGATACGCTGATGCAGTAAAAGATTTCAGCAAAGCGGAGGGGAGTAGTAAATATCGAAAAGATATTCCCAATTGGATTGCGATGTGTTTTTATCACCAAGGCCGATTCAATGAATTATTGACCTATTCAGAGCCATTATTGAAACAAAAAAATTCTCAATACAACTTGGAAGAACTTTCACTTTTGGTAGCGGAAGTCCAATTCAAATTGGGATATTATGAAAAATCGGCTGTAAGCTATCAAATAAATAGTAATTTAAATCCTAAGTTAGTCACCAATGAGATACATTATCGATACGGATTTTCCTTATATAAGATCAATAAATTCAATGAAGCGGCTGATGAATTGAAGTTTGTTGTGGACAAAAAAGATTCATTGGCTCAATATGCTGCATTTACTTTGGGATTAGCCCAATTGAAAGCTGGGAATTTAGAGGCCACCATATTGGCATTTGAAAAAGCAAAATCGTCAAGTTTTAACAAAGAAATTCAGGAAGAAGCTGCTTTTAACCACGCTAAAGTATTATTGGACTTAGGCCGTGCAAGTGAAACCATTTATGAAATTCAGGAGTTCAATAAAAATTATCCGAAAAGTAAGTTTTCAGAGGAAGCCATTGAGTTAGTTGCTGATGCATTTATCAGTTCTAACAATTTGACTGCTGCTTTGGAATATTTGAAATCTTTGACCAATAGATCTAGCAAATTAAATGCGGCATATCAGACATTGAGTTACAATTTAGCGGTTAAAGCATACAATGCAAATAAGTTTACAGAAGCGATTGAATTGTTCAATACCTCAATAAGTAATTCAGAAATAGAAGAAATTAAATTACAATCCAATTTTGGAAAAGCTGAGGCTTTATCTCAATTGAAAAAATACCAAGAAGCTATTCAAGTATATAATCCATTATTAATGAATAATCCACCCGTTCAAAAAGCCGGAGAATTTATTCAAAAAGTAAGGATAGGACTTGCTTATGCCTACTTCAACACAAGGGATTATAATAAAGCTAATACACTTTTTAAATCTTATGTAGATAAAGAATTATCCTCTCCAAGTGGCAAAAGCAATTCCAATGTTATATTACGATTAGCTGACACGTATTTGGTTTCCAAAAATTATGAAGAAGCACTAAAATATTACACAAAGGCATACGAACAGCTTAAATCGGAAAGAGATTATGCCTTGTATCAGAAGGGTATTACATTGACCTACCTAAACAAAGAAGCAGAGGCAAAACAAACATTCAAACAAGTAAGATTGGATTTTCCAAATTCAAAATATGTAGATGATGCGGTCTATCAAGAGAATGTAATTTCATTTGATAACAATAAATATAAAGAAGCCATTGTAGGTTTTTCTGATTTGATTGATAACAAAACTACCAGCCCATACTTTACACAAGCACTTTTAAAAAGAGCACAATCCTACGCCAATACTAACCAACATGAGCTTTCAATTGTTGATTATAAAAAAATCATTAACGAATATCCGACAGACAAAACAGCAAAAGATGCCTTGATTGGATTACAAGAAGAACTAAACGAAGTAGGTAGACCTGAAGAATTTGGTGAGCTCCTAACTAGTTTTCAAAAAAATAGCCCAAATGAGGCTGAGAATATTGATTTGGAATACCGGGCAGCTAAAGGAATTTATTTAGGTGAAAAATATGACAAAGCGATAGCTCCTTTGAAATTATTCATAGAAAAATATCCAACGAATGAAAATATCATAGAAGCAACCTATTTGTTAGCAGATGCAGCCTATCGAATAAACAACAAGGAAGATGCATTGACATTTTATAAAAAAATGATTGAACAAAATGCTCATCCTCAAATAAATAGAGCCATTCAAAGATCTGCTGAAATAGAATTACAAAACAAAAACTACAATTCGGCCATTGAATTATTTAAGAAATTCAAATCTAAAAACTTGGATCAAAAAGAATTACAAATTGCCAATAATGGACTGATTAGTGCCTATATAGAAAGCAATTCAATTGATTCAGCTTCAGTGGTTGTAGAAGAAATCATTGCTTCAGAAAGTATAACAGCAACTGAAAAAGCAAATATTTCTTTAAAAATCGCGGATGTTTATGCTTCAAAAGAAAACTGGGAAAATGAAAAATCATGGTTGATTAAAACGATTTCTTTTGATAAAAACGATTTAGGTGCCTCTTGTCAACTAAGATTAGCTAATCAACTCTTCAAAGAAGGTAAATTTAAAGAGTCTAGTGAAATGATTTTAGACAAATTTAGAAATCAATTTGCGGAATCCTCGGACGCTATTCTAGGAAAGGCTTACATTTTACTGGCGGATAATTTTGTTGAGTTAAAAAATATTCCACAAGCTAAAGCTACCTTAAAATCAATCATTGATAATTCAAGTGATTCGGTGGTTATAGAACTTGCGAAAACAAAATTAAATGCCCTACCAATTAAATAACAGCTTAATTAAGAAAAAATGAGATTCAGCGGTTCTGCAAAAAAATTATATATCGGATCAAGCATTGTTTTGTGTTTACTTCCACTTTTAACTGTGGCTCAACAAAACAAAAAAGAAGGTTCAATTCAAAATGAGGATATCGTTATCGACAAAGAACGAAAAATTGAACTTCAACCCCAAGTAAGTCGATCGTTTGATGCCTTAAACGAAATAGAAAATCAAAAGAAAGGTCGTAAAATGAAATACGATTTTGTCGAAAGAAGGTGGGAAGGTTTAAATCTACCTACATTAACAAATACGATTTTGAGTCCCAGAGACGGAGATGAGCTTACATCAGCTTATGGATCGAAGTTTCAAAATGTAGTAAAAGTTGGGGTAGGAAATTATGGTCATACTTTATTGAATGCACATTTCGGTTTTAATCCCTCAGAAAATCAATTTAGAGGTATTTACGTAAGCCATGATGCCAATCGAAAAGGACCTAATCTTTCCACTAATTCAGCTAGAAATGATAATGAGATTAAATTATACAGTAAAACGTTCACCAATAATTATTTATTAAACGGTTCCATTGATTACAAAAGAAGTTCTGCGAGTTTTTACGGTAGAAAAGATTTTGTCAACATCCCCAATGATGATTTTTTAAATATTAATTACGACAAGTTCAATTACAACGGAAGTATCAGCAATGCAAAAAAGGATGCCAAAATAGATTACATTGCTAAGTCTGGCTTAACTTTTATTACTAGCAATAAATTAGATAAGGAATGGGTCTGGGAAAGTAAGATTCAAACTGTTATGAAGTTAAATGAAAATCTTTTTGCTTATTTTAACGGTGATATGACTTTATCCGAGTACACGAGTTTAGGAAATAATAGAAGACAACTTTACCGTGTAAAACCTAGTTTTTTGTTTAAAAATAATCGTGTTTCTGTTCATGCTGGAATCAATGTCGTGAATGAAAAAGATCGCATAGAAGGTGAAAATCAAACTAGTTTATTTCCAGTAGTGAAAGTAGATTTCAAACCAACTGACTTCTTACACATTTTTGCAGGATTAGGAGGAGATACCTACTTCAACACATACGATGCGACTATCAGACAAAATCCTTGGTTAGCCAGAAATATCCAATTAAAAAATACTCAGCAGACTGCCAATATTTTTGGTGGATTTAAAGGTACGAACGAAAGAAACATAGATTTTGAAGTAAAAGTAGATTATTCTGAATTTAGCAATTTGAATTTCTTCACGAACTCCTTGGCAGATTCTTCAAAATTTGAATTAATATATACTGGTGGGCAAAAGAAAGTACAGGTGTTAAATGTTTCAGGACAATTCAATTATCAAATCAATGAACGTTTTCTTTCAGTTTTTAAATTTGACTATAATTCCTACAACAATTTAGGTGAATTAGAAAAGCCCTTTGGGAGACCTATGTTAAATATTTCATTTACCAATTCCATTACATTCAAAGACAAGATCATCATTTCACCTGATGTATATTACATGAATGGTTTATATGGTTGGAATGCCAAAGAGAGAAAATCAATTAAATTAGATGATATACTAGACTTGAACTTAAAAGTGAATTATTTGATAACAAAAAAATTCAATGCATACGTAAGTACCAATAATTTACTTGGAAAAAATTACCAACGCTATTTAAATTATCAAACATTAGGATTAAACTATACAGTTGGCTTAGCTTATTCATTTTAAAATGCAAAACTTTACTTCAATTATTGCTTTAATAGAAAATTTGATAAATGATCATGATTGCATCATCATACCAAATTTTGGAGGTTTTGTGGTGAATGTTGAAGATTTTATTGTTCAGGAAAATCCTTTAGTTATTTATCCAAGGAAAAAATGGATAGCCTTCAATGAACGACTTAAATCAGATGATGGGATATTATCCACCCAATGGGCCACGAAAAATAACTTAACGAATAAAGAAGCATTCCAAGAAATCAATCAATTTGGAAAATACATCAAAATAGAGTTATCCAAAAATCAAAAAATCACCTTTGGAAAAATTGGCGAGTTTAAACTAAATCCAGATTCCAACATTGAATTTTTACCCAATAAAGAAAAGAATTATGATTTAACCATGTTTGGTTTAAATGCGGTTACAATCTCAAGCGTACCAAACAAACCAAAACCCAATTTAATTGAACCTGTTTTTCACCAAAATATTCAAAAAGAAATTTCAAAAGAAGACATTCTAATGGAATATGAACATAAAAAACAGATTTTACCCAAACATTACGTTTATACATTAATTGCATTTATTTTTACAGCATTTAGTGCATTTTATTTAACAGAGCCGAAGGTCAATTCTAATTATGTGAATAGTTCATTTAGTCCTTTCAACTTTAATATAAAAAAAGAAGTAAAAAGAAATGAAAATTTAAAAGAGTCAATCATTAAAACTGAAATTAAGGATTTAAAAATTTCGGACTCAAAACCTAAAATCGATTCAAGTAAAGTAAATCCAAATAATCAATCCTTACAAGAAGATAATATTCATTTGATTGCTGCAAGTTTTTTGACATTAAAAAAAGCGGAAGAAGCTTTAATTGAATTCAAAAATAAAGGCTTTAAAGAATCTACTGTTTTAGCTAAAAAAGAAAACGAAAAATTTTATCGAGTAAGTATAGGGGTTGAAGCGACATATGAATTAGGGTATATTACTGCTTCAAGATTAAAAAAAGAAAATAAAATAGATATTTGGGTTTATAAACCATCGTCATTATGAGTCAAGTTTTTTCACAGCGAGAAGAAGAAAAGAAAAATAGAAGAAAAGCCTTCATTTTAACCATTTTGATCAATGGGCTTTTGTTTTTTATATTTTTTACCGTAAATATATGGACAGGAGATGAATTTAAAATGGAAATGCCTGCTGGAGGATTTGAAGTAAATTATGGAACATCTGATGTTGGTGGGGGGGATATCCAAACCAAAAATCAAATAAATGATCTT
>JBILRJ010000359.1:0-3014 GCA_044372695.1 Spirosomataceae bacterium | reverse complement strand
TTTCATGAAGCACTTTTTCCACAGCAAACTTCATGGATGCTCCAGACATAAATTGCCCTTTTTTGATGTTTACGGCTTTCCCTGTTTTAGCAGCAGCGGCCAATAAGTCGGTTTGTCGACAAAGAAATGCGGGAATTTGGAGCACATCCACATATTCAGCGGCCATTGCTGCCTCCGCACTTTCATGTATGTCGGTCACGGTGGCCACATTGAAATGAGTTCCTACCTCTTTTAAAATTTCGAGGGCTTTTAAATCTCCTATTCCGGTAAAAGAATCAATTTTAGTTCGATTAGCTTTTCGGTAAGATCCTTTAAAAATATAAGGGATTCCCATCGACTTACACATCACGTCCAATTTCTCTCCTATCTCGAAGGCCAAATCTCGACTCTCAATGGCGCAACTTCCAGCCATTAAAAAAAATGGACCGTTTTCTAGACTTTTCAAAGTGGGTAATTGAATCATTAGATAATATTTACTTCGGTTTCTAATTGTATGCCAAATTTTTCAAAAATGGACTTTTTTATTTGCTCAGATAAAAAGAAAATCTCATTGCCTGTCGCATTTCCGTAATTGACCAATACCAAAGCCTGGTGTGCATGCACACCGGCATCTCCAGATCGATAACCTTTCCAACCAGCCTGCTCGATGAACCAACCCGCAGGAAATTTAATATCAGTACTACCTGATACCGCATAATGAGGAATTCCTGGGAAAGCATTCTTTAAACGTTCAGCTTCGAATTTTGAAACGGTTGGATTTTTGAAAAAACTTCCTGAATTGCCAATTTCTTTGGGGTTAGGTAATTTGCTTTGGCGGATGGAAATGACTGCATCTGCGACTTGCCTTATATTGGGACTTGTGATGTTCTTTTGTGTTAAGACTTCCTGAATAGCTCCATAAGAGGTTTGAAGGTTAGCCAACTTACTCAATTTAAAACAAACGGAAGCTATGAGGTACTTAGATTTACCTTCGTGTTTGAAAAAACTCTCTCGGTATCCAAATTGACAGGCTTTTTTGTCAAATCTCTCCAAAGTCAGCGTCGACAAATTCAAAGCTTCCAAATGATCAAATGTATCTTTGATTTCCACACCATAAGCGCCAATGTTTTGCATGGGAGCCGCGCCAACTGTACCCGGAATTAGCGATAAGTTTTCAATCCCATACCATTGATGATCCACAGCATATTGCACAAAATCGTCCCAATTAACACCCGCTCCTGCTTTTAACCACACATGAGTTGCATCTTCTTTTTCGATGGAAATACCGTCGATAGAAATTTTGATACAAAGTGCCTCCACATCTTTGGTTAGTAATAAATTACTTCCCCCACCCAGAAAAAGTTGATCTACATCTGCATAAATATTTGATTGCATCAAAGCAATATATTGATCGATGCGCGTGATTTCAACAAAATATTTTGCCTTCACATCCATCCCAAATGTATTGTATGCCTTTAATGAAATCCCTGTTTGAACCTCTGGCATTTCCGACTTCTCTGACATGCTATATTAACTTGGTTGACAAAAATTCTTGTAAAGCTGGGACCTCCGTGGCCAACAAATTGGTTTTATTTCCTTCCCACAACTTTTTACCGTCTTTTAGGAACATGATGTACTCACCCATTCTCATAACGGAATTCATATCATGTGAAATAACAACAGTGGTAATGTTGTATTCTTCTGTTATTTCTTGGATCAATAAATCAATTTTAACAGCGGTTAATGGGTCTAAACCCGAATTGGGTTCATCGCAAAACAGGTATTTTGGGTTCATCACAATAGCCCTAGCAATCCCTACGCGCTTTTTCATTCCACCCGAAATTTCTGAGGGCATCAAATTTGCCGCATGCTCTAAACCGACTCTTTGCAAACAAAGCATGGCACGATCATTTTTTTCAGATAAAGGCTGACTTGATAATATATCCAATGGAAAACGGACGTTTTCGATCACTGTTTTGGAGTCAAATAAAGCGCCACCTTGAAAAAGAACACCCATTTCTCTACGAATTTCTTTCACAGTATCTAAGTCTCCATGAATGATATTGCGTCCATCAAAAAGAACTTGACCTTTTTCTGGATTCAAAATTCCAATCATACACTTCAGCAACACACTTTTACCGGTACCACTTCCACCGATGACCATGCTGATGGTACCTTGTTTGAAAACACCATCGATTCCATCCAAGACTACCCTTCCATTAAATTCTTTGTGTACCCCTTTAATCTCAATCATAACTTTACAAATGAGCTAAAATACTATTTCAAAATGGTATGACCCATTTTATCTCTCTTAGTTTTCAAATATTTCTCATTGTGTGGATTGGATTCCACTTCAATAGCTAGGGATTCTACAATCTCTAAACCATATCCCAAAAGCCCCGCACGTTTTTTGGGATTATTGGAAATTAGGCGGATTTTCTGAACACCCAAATCACGTAAAATTTGTGCCCCTACCCCATAATCTCTTTCATCCATGGCAAAACCCAACTCCAAATTAGCCTCCACGGTATCTCTACCCATTTCCTGAAGTTTATAAGCTTTTAATTTATTCAATAAACCAATTCCTCTACCTTCTTGAAACATGTATAAAATGACTCCTTTACCCTCTTTTTCAACCATCTCCATCGCTTTATGCAATTGTCCCCCGCAGTCGCAGCGACAAGATCCAAAAATATCGCCAGTCACGCATGAACTGTGCACACGCACTAAAATGGGTTCTGTTTTTTCCCAAGTACCTTTGATAAGCGCCAAATGGGTATCCCCAGTATTCTTTTGTTTGAAAGCAATCAATTCGAAATTTCCCCATTCGGTCGGCAAGTTTACTCCAATTTCCCGATGAATCAAGGTTTCCTTGTTTAAACGATATTCAATTAAATCCTTGATTGTCACTAATTTTAAATTGAATTTATCTGCAATACGACGCAAATCAGGCAATCTAGCCATTTCACCATTCTCATTCAGCACCTCAATCAGCACGCCAGAAGGTTTAAAACCTGCCAGACGAGCAAAATCCA
>JBILRJ010000358.1:0-3015 GCA_044372695.1 Spirosomataceae bacterium | reverse complement strand
AAACTTCATAATTTAATAGTTTTCACTCAAATCTTACGTCAGGGATACCGGTAGTTGTTAGAAGGTTATTTTGAAAAGTACAAATTAGCAGCTTATAACTTTTATATGAAATTTTAACCCTTAATTCGCATTATTAGTTATTGGTTGTTTTTGCTCAACAACCCAGCTAAATTATTAGTTATTAGGTTTTGGAATTTTTGACTTACTTCTTACTGTTATCCATCCACTTTCGGATCCGTATGGGGTATTAACACCTGTGGTGTAGCATCATCGAACGCCCACCCTTATGCCATCGGTTTTCAAGTCATTGCCACTACCACAAAATCGTGGTGAAGTTTTGTGATAAATTAGATTTAGATATCGTTAAAATTTTAAAGACAAAAAAAACATTCATTTATCAATCGTTTTATTCGTCTTAGCGAATCGCATTTGCTATTTATGGGTAATTTAATTAGTTTTGCGGAGTCATTTTTGAAGAGCTATTTAGCTTTATTCATTGATGAAATTTCATAACTACTATAATTGATATTAACCATGAAGTTATTATACAGTATTATTTTCCTTTTCTTTTTCCATAGTGTTTTTGCTCAAAATCCAACGGTCAATCGAAATGGCCAAGAAATAAGCGTCAATTCTCCTGCCACCAACACTGCTCAAGGCCAAGTTAAATTAGCCGGCGATTTAGGCGGTACCGCCGATCTTCCCACCGTTCCAGCTTTGATAAATAAAGTAGAAGGAAGTGGAACCCTGAATTACATTCCTAAATTTACCGCTGGGAAAACCTTGGGAAATAGTCTTTTGTTTGACAATGGAACTAATGTCGGTGTCGGAACAACTTCTCCAGCAAATAAATTGGAAATCAATCAAGGCACTGCGGGTAATTCAGGCCTACGCTTTACCAATTTGAACTCTTCTAGTTCGGCTACAACTTCATCTAGCAAGGTTTTAGGTTTAAATAGCACTGGAGATGTGATTTTGACCAATGTACCCGGGACCCAAAATATCATTGATTTTGACATTAATGCGAATCCCAATACTGCTGGAACAACTTTTTCCCCAAATACCCCCAATGATCAATCCGTTGTTTATCAATCGATTATAGATAATAGTTTGTGGACGTATAATGGTTCCACTTACGTAACTTATACTGCCCCGGCTTCTACAGCTTGGTTTTCTTCCGGGACTACCAATGATGCAGGAAGTAGTAAAATTTCCAATATTTATCGAACAGGAAATGTAGGAATCGGTTTGAATACTCCCTTAAACAAATTGGTGGTGAGAGGCGTCAATGCCGCAGCTTCTGCAAATGGCACTGTTCAATCAAATGCTACATTTAGGGTTGATGGAGACACTAATCATGCGCTTGATATGGGAACTTTATCAGCTACTCCTTTTGGATCGTATATTCAATCTCACAACAAAACCGCAGCTTTTGGCTTGGCTCTATCCTTAAATCCTTCAGGAGGTAACGTTGGAATTGGCACTAGTACTCCTGCAACAACTTTACAAATTAATAATTCACTAATAGCAACAAATACGGTGAATGCTAATGCTCAAGTTTTAAGATTGTCTAGGCCAACAACCTCAAATATTAAATGGGATAATATTGCTCAATTTAATTTAGGTTCTTATTCTACCGCTATAGCTGCCAATTCTAGATTGGATTTGGCATTAACGAATGGATTAGATGCCTCTACGCTTACAAATGTAATGACTTGGCAAGCCAATGGAAATGTGGGAATTGGTACATCCGCCCCTACGGGTCAATTGGAAGTGGCTACAAACAATGGTTTAAGTTTAATGGTGAGAAGAGGTGGCCCAAGTTCGCAAACACCGGCCAACTTAATACTTCAAAAAACATGGGGAGCTGATGCCAATACAAATACAGCTGTGCCCAATGGCGAATTAGTAGGAAGGATTGTTTTTAGTGCTGCCAATGGATCCAGTTATCCAACCAATGGGACCGACATTGTAGGTTATGCGGCGGGGACACAATCAGGGTCCAACAATGGAGGTGGGATTATTTTCAGAACCGTACCTCAAAATAATATTGAAGCCGCTGTTGAAAGAATGCGTATCGATGAAAATGGAAGAGTAGGTATTGCAACGGTTACCCCAAATACTTCTTCCATTCTTGATATTACTAGTACAGACAGGGGAGTACTTATTCCAAGAATGACCAGCGCGCAAAGAACACTTATAACTAATCCAGCTGATGCATTATTGGTATATGATACCGATGTGAAAATGTTTTATTATTACAATTCAGCTACAAGTTCTTGGTCTCCCATCAACGTGGGTACGGTAAAATCAGTTACGGCTTCATATACTTTGTTATTGTCGGACAATGGTCGTGTGTTGGATGTCAATTCGGCTAGTGCAGTCACAATTACTGTTCCCAACACTTTACCCGTAGGTTTTCAAGTAAGTATTACCCAAGCAGGTGCAGGTCAAGTAACTATAACAGGTGGAACGGGTATGACGGTCAATAACCGATATGCAGCCACAAGAACCTCTGGCCAATGGGCTAAAGCAGGTCTGGAAGTTAGAGCTTCGGGTTCTGCGGTGTTGAGTGGAGATGTGCAATAAATCAAGTTTTAATCAAATGAGAAAATTGAAATATTTACTGTTCATTTTTTTTTGCATTCTTTTTGGGGAAGAACTTTCTGCGCAGGCGTTGCCCATGCATCGATATAGTACGAGTAAAAAATATCCCATTGACATAATTACCCAAAAACCTTCTTTTGCCTTTAGTTCGAGAAAGTTAAGAAGTGCTTATACAGGTTTTGCCATCAGATTGAGACGCTCGGTGGATAATGCACAAGCAGATATATCCTTTGATGCATCGGATATCGTATCAGATAACAGTGTTGCCAAAATTGCTGTGTCAGGTACTTCTGGTTTAGCCGTGAACACGACTCTGACCCTAGCTTCTTTTAGAAGTGGTCAAACTTTATCCGTAACGATTTGGTATGACCAAAGTACAAATGCCTATAATGGGGTACAAACCACCAC
>JBILRJ010000357.1:0-3017 GCA_044372695.1 Spirosomataceae bacterium | reverse complement strand
CATCTTGTTGGTTTGGTTGATACAAACGGAAATATAGACATGCGTTATCACCAAATAAACGAAAAAGATGAACTGATGACAGGCGTATGTCAGTCAAAACCAGAAATGCTTGAGAATGGCAAAATCCGTCTTCATGAAACTTGGGAATGGACTTCAGGTGATCGATCAAAAGGGCAATCAATCATTGAGGAAGAATAAAGCTGACCAACATAAAAACCTCATCCTCGCCAAGCCGTGAAACCTTAGTAGTAATCCCCAAAAAAAATCTTAATTTATAGGTATTACGTACTAAATTTGTATATTTGTACGTATAAATTTTGCATTATGGATACTAAACTCACATTAAAGCTTGACCAAGAGATCATTGAAAAAGCGAAACATTATGCGGCTGAAAACAAATTAAGCTTATCTCGAATTGTAGAAAACTACCTTCATTCTTTGACTTCTGATAAAACAAATAACGACATACCAATTTCGCCGTTTGTAAAAAGTCTTTCTTCAGGAATTAATATCCCAGCTGATTATGATTATAAAAAAGATCGTGGTGATTATTTAGATCAAAAATACAAATGAGCAGAATTTTTCTAGACACTAATGTCATATTGGATTTGTTGGGAGAAAGAGTTCCCTATTATGATTCAATTGCTAAAGTTGCAACTTTGGCAGATCAAAAAAAACTTACAATAATTGTCTCACCTCTATCATTCACCACCGTAAATTATGTTTTGAATAAATATGAAAGTTCAGAATCTGTTCTGAATAAACTTCGAAAGTTTAAAATAATCTGTGAGGTTTGTGAGGTTAATGAAGAAACAATTGACAAAGCGTTGAATTCAAATTTCAAAGATTATGAAGATGCAGTCCAATATTTTACTGCTTTACAATCCTACTGCTCAATCATTATAACTAGGAACGGAAAAGATTTTAAGAATTCTAAAATTCCAATTATGACGGCAGGAGAATACCTGAAAAGGTAATCGTGTATTTTAATCAAATTCACAATTTGTGCTCCCTGTATTAAATAACACACAAATATTTTCCTTTAACTGATTTCAATGACCTATACAACTAATGTAATATGAAAGAAAAAGTTCAAGAAATTGTTGATGGAGTTACCATTAAATACCACGCCAACGGTAAAACAATTTGGTCAAAAGGAAGAATCATTGACGGAAAAGCTGAAGGCTATTGGGAATGGTATCGAATGGAAGGAACTATCAAACGTTCTGGACATTTTGAAAATGGAGCAGCTGTGGGTGAATGGATAACATATGACTCCGCAGGAAAGCCCTATAAAACTACTCAGAAAAGCTAAGCGAACAATAAATTTCATTTTTCAATGAAACATTGAAATGCTAGACCATCCATTTTGTAAGAACTTTACGTTCCCGAATCATTTTTTTTAATCAAATTGCCTTAATTTCGAAATTTCATATTTACTTTGAACTCACATTAAATACTACCACGATGGCCTCAGGTTTTTTTGCAATTTTAGACGATATAGCTTCTTTGATGGATGGCGTTGTGATCAACGCAAAAATTGCTACCAAAAAAACTGCTGGTATTTTGGGCGATGATTTGGCCGTTAATGCCGAAAAATCTACGGGCTTTGTATCTTCTAGAGAAATCCCAGTCCTTTGGGCTATTACCAAAGGTTCATTTTTGAACAAATTGATCATTGTGCCCATTACCTTATTGCTAAACCTATTTTTACCGGATGCCATCATTGTAATTCTGATTCTCGGTGGATTTTACTTGGCTTTTGAAGGTGTAGAAAAAATCGTTGAATTTCTTTTTCATAAACAAGCATCCGACAAGCACAATGCTTTAGAAATCACTCAGAACGATGCGGAATTAGAAAAAACCAAAATCCGATCAGCCATCACTACGGATTTTATCCTTTCGGTTGAAATCGTCATCATTGCATTAAGTACTGTTTTACATGAAAATATCACCACACAAATTTTAACCTTGATTGCGGTTTCTGTTCTTGCCACCATTGGAGTTTATGGCCTAGTTGCCCTAATTGTGCGCATGGATGATTTTGGATTTAAGTTGATTGAAAGATCCAATAACAAAGGATTTTTGAATGCTTTAGGACACTTTTTGGTGAAAGCTCTTCCCCTTGTGATCAAATTCTTTTCTGTGGTGGGAACAATCGCACTTCTACTGGTGGCAGGCGGCATTTTTGCACACAACATCGAATATCTGCACCACATTTTAGCCGACTGGCCTTCGATGGCAAAAGAAGGTATTTTTGGTGTAGTAGGTGGATTGTTGGCGCTTGGCCTTGTTACTTTGGTTCAAAAAATTCGTAAGAAATTTTAACTCGCATCTCTTACCTCTTACAACCTCCGCCTTCGACTCCGCTCAGGCATCGGAAAGAAGGTGGCTTCGAGAGCCTCAGCCACCGGCTCCTCGATTTTATTTTTTTGCTCTTTCCATTTTCTATTACCTTTTACCTATTAATACGAATTAAGGGTTAAAAAACATAAGGATCATTTGCTGTAAAAATTTATTTATGACCAACGCTTAATCCTAACGAAAGATTTGAACGGAGCGGTAGGCGGAGCTTTGACAATGCGCATGGGCGATGTGCGACAGGGTCAAAGAAAATAGCCGAGAGCGTAGGGCAAATCGTTCCGCTTGCGGATTCGTCTTGGATTAAGCAAAAGAAAAAAGTTTTTTTGTTTCTTTTTTTTCAAAAAAAGAAATGCCTTAGAAAAAAAAGACCCAACAAATTGCATTGTTATAATGAAATAGAGAAATCAAGTTTAATTTCAATCTTATTACAGATTTCAACCCTTAATTCGCATTATTACCTTTTACCTATTACCTTTTACCTATTTCGTCTTCCGCCTTCGACTCCGCTCAGGCATCGGTCTTTTACCTTTTACCTTTTACCTCTTACAACCTCCGCCTTCGACTCCGCTCAGGCATCGGTCTTTTACCTTTTACCTCTTACAACCTCCGCCTTCGACTCCGCTCAGGCATCGGTCTTTTACCTTTTACCTCTT